>NZ_CP010834.1:1028659-1339818 GCF_001548675.1 Methanobrevibacter sp. YE315 | reverse complement strand
TCTTAATCGGATTTGCCACAACTGCAATATTCGATGGTATAAGGTCCGGAAATATGAATATGGAATATATAATCAATCTGCTCATAACAGTCGTAATTCTGTATGTTGTAAGTGCAGTTTTCTCATATCTTCAAAGTTATCTTCTGCTTGACATTACAACCGACATAAGCTATAATCTAAGAAAAGATTTAATTGAAAAGGTTACTCATCTCTCGATGGGCGATTTGGATAAGAATACTAGGGGAGATATACTGTCAAGAATTACAAACGATGTGGATTCACTCCAGTCAGGAATCGTTCAAACATTCAACCAATTATTGACAGGTGTAGTTACAATAGTCGGCGTTACAGCAATGATGCTATCCATCAACGTATGGCTGACACTTGCTACAATAGTATTGGTTCCAATCTCATTTTTCATTATATTCAAGGTTACCAAATTCTCACAGGATTACTATTTAAAGCAATTGGAATACCGGGGCAGGCTCAACGGACAAATTGAAGAGTCATTTACAGGCCATGAAATCATCCGTTCATTCAACCAGGAAGAGGAATCCATGAACATTTTTGATGAGGAAAATGAAAACTGGTATGAACAGGAATGGAAATCCAAGTTCTTCTCAAGCCTATCAGGCCCTCTGGTACATTTCATTTCCAATCTGCAGTATGTAATAATATCAGTTCTTGGTGCGGTGTTTGTACTTCAAAATGCAATAAGTGTCGGTGACATTTTGGCATTTATCCAGTACTCCAAAAACTTCACAACCCCAATCGAACAGATTACAAGAATCATGAACATGATTCAAACCGCAATGGCGGCAAGTGAAAGGATATTTGCATTCCTAGAAATAGATGTCGAAAAAAATCCATATGAAGAACAAATCAAAGAGATTAATGAAGAAATCAGCTTTGAAAACGTTAACTTCGGATATTCTGAAGATGAACTGGTAATAAAGGATTTGTCATTTAAGGTTAAAAAAGGAGAAAAGATAGCTATTGTAGGTGAAACCGGAGCGGGTAAAACTACAATCGTAAAGCTTCTAATGAGATTCTATGATGTAAACAGCGGTGAAATAAAAATTGATGGAGTAAACATCAACAGATACGATAAGCACAGCATCAGATCCCTTGTAGGAATGGTGCTTCAAGATACATGGCTGTTCAATGACACAATCTTCAATAACATTCGCTACGGTAAATTGGATGCCACTGATGAGGAAGTCATAGCCGCTTCAAAAGAGGCTCATGCAGATCATTTTATAATGCAAAACCCTGAAGGATATGAAATGATGCTCAATGAGGATGCAGACAATATTTCCCACGGTCAAAAACAGCTTTTGACAATTGCAAGAACAATCCTTTCAAACAAGCAGATACTGATTCTAGATGAAGCGACTTCATCAGTTGATACAAGAACAGAAAAATTAATTCAAAAGGCTATGGATAGCTTAATGGAGAATAGGACCAGTTTCATCATAGCCCATAGGCTTTCAACCGTTAGGGATGCAGATAAGATAATTGTAATTGATGACGGTCACATTATTGAGCATGGAACTCATGAAGAATTGCTGGAACAAAAAGGATACTATTACAATACCCTGAATAGTCAAAATAGGATGATTTCCTTTGAGGAATAGTAGGATAATCAATTGTGGTAATGGTTTTGATTAAATAGACAATCATTTATTGTCTATAAAAATAGAAAAAGCTGTTGGAATTGCTCCAACCAGCGATTTTTGAATGTTCATTTGAACTTTTGCCACAGTTCGGTTTGAAGAACGCTTTTTTTGCTGACCTCTTCTAATTTTAAAAACAGTTTCCAAGGCATTGACAGGTGCATATACTCATTTGGGATGAAGTGTTTTGTTTTTCTTTTGCCTGCAAAGTCAATCGGACTGAGAATAGGTTTTGGATCTTCGCTTTCAGCCTCTTTGAATGTGAAGCTGCCTATTGCCTGACATGATGATGCCTGTGGAGTTAAAAGATAAGCCCCTTCTGTTCTAAATGATGTGTTAATCTGGATTAATGCAGTCAATTCTACAGGATTGACAGTAAAAATAACAGACAGTGGGATTTCACCATCCTCCAAATTTTCAAGGCCTTTGAATATCACATAGTCCTCAGTATCATAAATAGGGCGGTTTTTGATATTTGTTTTTGCTGTTTCAAAATCAGTGAATATTCTTTCGCCTTCCCTGAACATTTCCCTTGTGTGTTTTTTCATATAACCCAATTTGGTTTCATATTCCTCCCTGTTGGGTGCTGATTCAACACCGCAGGAGAGAAATGTTGCCTGAAAGTCAAGTGCATCCTCATCCTTAAAGCCATCTCCCCAGCCAAAACCTGTAGCAAGCCCTCCGCAGGTGATGTTTTCACGACCAAAGCAGCTGGTCTTTCTCTTAGCTATTGTTTGTGCAATAAAACTCATTACACATCCGCCTTTTCCCTCTTTAGGCCCTATTGCATTTTCCGGTTTGGTGTTACTTTTGATTAGTACTATCGGTGGAAATCTGAAATCCATTTCTTCTGTGATATTGCTTTGCATATTAACTACCTCTAATGATAATTTTATATTTTAGAATTTATATTGATTTTGAAAAAATCTTTATTTGTAAAAACTTGAATTGAAAACCTAAAAGTTTATATAATTAAGGATATAATTTTATATGCTAATTAGATAATGGGGGTTTTTCATGAAAAAAATGTTAATTTTGATGTTAACCTTAATAATTGTGCTTAGTTCGGTTGCAATGATTAGTGTAAGTGCATCTGATGATTCCAATGCAAAATTAGGGGATTTATCATTACCTAAAACATGGATTGATAGAAATATTTCTGAAGTTAATGGAAGTTCAAGCTTAGTTGCATTTTCACAGAACCATTCATTGGAATTCGGTGTTGATTTTAACACTAATATAGATTCTAAGAATTTAACAGAAGTTGATAGAAATCTTTATCAGGATGGCAACACTCTTTTAGAAGTTGTTAACATAGATGGCAAGGATTATCACGTTTTTGTTAAATGTAATGGAACAAATAACATCTCTTCTCAGCCTGAAATATTACAGGAAGCCAATTATGAGTTATTCAAGTTTAACAAGCTCAATGATTGCAATCCTATTGAAATATCCTAGATGATTTTTAAGGTTGAATAAAATTCTAAAAAAATATCTTTTTTTACTATTTTTTATTATCCTTTTTTAAAATTATTTTCCAATAATGTCATTTTCACCAAATGATATTTATTAATGAAAGCAGGGCGCAGTAAAATCAGGCCATTATGATTTAAGCAGATAATTGTGATTTGTTTGTGTTATTGCAGGACTAGCTATTGGAAATCTGTGTTGATGAATCCATAATAGAGACATTAATCTAATAGAAAGGAATAATATATTAACATGACTTTCATGAATGATGGTGCAAATATAAAACAGTTCCAATTGGTCAGATTCATAAATGAAAATTCCAGTGATGATCATGTGATATCAAAAATTTCAATTCTGCTTCGCCGAGATAAAATAGAAGCCCCATATTATATGGATACCAAAATCAGGATGTCTTCATGTATTGATATGGAGGATAACGGAATTATCCATGCAATGAACATATTAAACCATAATAGAATGTATAATTTAACTGAAGATAAGTATAATGAAATCAAATCATTAATTATTGATTCATTCGATAGCAATCATGAATCAGATCAAGTGAAAATCTTTAAAGAAGACAAAAGGCTAAAGATAGTTCTGATGTCTAAAAATGATGATGAAATAAGGAATCTTTTTGAAAACTATCATGAACTTTTTGATAAAATAGATAATCTGATTGATTAGGATATGGATCGGGAACTTATGGAGAAACTCAATAACAACATTGTATGCAGCATGCAGAATCTTCAAATTTATCTCCAACGTTTGACCTTAAAATCCCTTTTTTATTTGTAAATGACAATAATAATATTTACTAATGTTTCCATATTTCTTATTTATAGTTTATGGGCATTTGAAAGGGGTATTTTTCAAATGCAGGTAATAATTTAGTGTATATTCAAAGTGAAAGATTTAAATACTACTTCTGATAATCTTTAATAGGAATTTATAAGAGGTGATAAATATGCGTAAGATTACTATAGCAATATTAGCTTTAATCCTTGTTGGCATGTTAATCCCAGCAGGATTCTCAACTGATTCCAATGTTGTAATAACTTATGGTGAAACTACCTATTCAAATTCAAACTATAAATCATTTGTAGACACATTTTTCTCAAATCAAGCAAATGTAAATGTAAATAATGTTGATACAAAAATTATTACTGCCGATCAAGTAAATAAAATATCTGGCGGAATAACTGGTAAATATTATAACTCCAATCAAATATTGTCCTCAGCGCTTGTGGATTTAAACGACAATAGTGATTTGAAAGTCAGCGTAGACAAATCAAAAATCACTACAATAACAGGTGACATGTACATTTCAGCCTTAAAATCAGCTGGAATTACAAAAGGACACGTATATGTGACAAGCCCTGTAGAAGCAACCGGTGAATCTGCTCTTGCAGGAATAATGAACTCCTATGAAGTAGTGACTGATGTTGAAATCCCAGAAACCGTTAAACAAGCAGCAAACGATGAAATTGTCACCGAAGCTGAAATTGTAAACAATTCCGATGTCAGCGCTGATGAATTGGCAAACTTGGTAAATGAAGTAAAAGATGAAGTATCAAGCGATAATGTTACAGATCACGACACAATTGTTAATATAATTAGCAATCATGTTGAAAACAATAACATTAACATAACAAACAACGATATTGAAAACCTGGCTGATTCAATTGAACAAGTGCAAAACGTTCAAGGGGATGTAAACTACTACAAAACTCAAGTAAACGAGTTTTTAGGTGAAAATTCCACCAGTGGATTTTCAATTGACAGTTTGTTTGATTGGATTAAATCATTTGTGAATGGGATTTAATTCCATTCTTTCTTTTTTTTTAAAAAAATAAATAAAGTGAAGTTATTAAACTCCACCTGATGTTAAAATTGTTATTATGTTTAAATAACAAAATTAAAGTTGTTATTATTCTTTTTTATTAAATTTTTTTATAATAATTTTTATATACATTTACTAATATAATTAAAATTGTTAGTAAAAGGTGAGTATGGTGAGAGAAACTAAATATGTTAATCTTTTTAGATCAGAAGGTGTTTTTGAATTTATTTATCTAGGAGATGGATTTAAAATAGAAGCAAAAGATTGGAATGATTTAAAGTTTAAATTAGCATTTAAAAATATAACTCTCCAAGAAAAAACCTCCGAAGAACTTAACAAGAAAACTGTAAGGCAAGTAAGTTCTGAGAAAAAGATAAAAAATTCTAAAATTGAAGCTGATGACAGTAATATTAGTAAACAAAAGCCTATGGTAAAAAACAAGGATTACATAGAATCAGAAGATGATGTAAATTTTGGTAAAATTACACATGTTGATTTAAAAGGTGGTGTATACACCACTTGGGGCCCTGATAATAGTAAAAGGGCTAAAAAATTACGTAAAAGTATTATAAGATAATGTTTGATTTATTTTAATAACAAAGGTGCTTTAAATGACTGTTAAAAAATATTGTCCTGGTTGCGGAAATGAAATAACTGATGAAGACATTGAATTTTGTACAGAGTGCGGATGCAGCTTAACTGGTAAAGTTAACAAAATAGATAATAGTTCAAACGGATTTTTCGATAATCTGATTGATAAAACAAGCTTTTCAATAATTGTATTTGCATTTATCATATTTGGAGTGTTCCTGTTTATAGGATCATTAATATGGTCATCATTCATGACTGCTGGAATTATTGATTTCATAACATACTGCATACTGACTATAGCATTTGCAATATTCTTTGCAGGATTGTTTGTCGGATACTTTGGGTGTAAGGATAAATCTTACGTCATTCCAAACTTTTCAGTTTTCATGGGAAGTATTTATGCGGTGATTTTAACAATCTTTGGATTGGTATTTACTTTTTCAATGGGTTTAATTTCAGCTTTAAGTTCTGTTTTCTCATCCGGTTCATCAGGTTCATCAAGTTCCTTAAGTTCTTCCGCTCCATTAAGTCCCTCATACTCTTCAGGCATGTCTCAACCGACAGTTCAAACAAGTACTTCAGCTCTGGATTTGAGAACTGCTTTTGAAGTAATAGTGTTTATCTTAGCTATTCCTATTGCAGCATATTTCGGAGTATATTTGGGATACTATCTAAAAGAAAATATTTAAATTTTCTTCTTTTTTTTTATTAGATTATTAAATTATCATTAAATCAAGTCTATTAAAATAATTCTAAAAAAAGTTTTAAATTTAAAAAAAAAGAGTTTAAAAAAATAAATAAAAGATAGGTTTTTACCTACCTATTTTCTTTTCATTGTGTAAACACCAATAACAGCAAATACAGCTAATAAGATTAAGATTGGGTTACCAGTAGCAAATTTAGCTAAAGAATCTAAAGGACTGGTTGAATTAGTTGAGTTAGTAGTTCCATTGGTTGTTATGTTAGTTGTATTTGTAGTGTTTGTTGTGTTGTCTACAACAGTATTGTTAGTTGTATTGGTTATATCGCTTGCAGGTTCAGCAGTAGTGTTGTCTACAGCAGCAGCATCACCAGCTGCTCCGCCATCTATAGCAGCATCATCTTGACCTTCGTCAGTTGCAATGCTAGTGTCTTCAGCACAAACAGCGCTTGCAGAAATTACAACTAAAAATATTGCCAAAATTGCAATGACATTTTTATTGAATTTCATATAATCTCCTCCTATCTTGAATATGAATTAAATAATAATTTTTATTTTTTGGGATACTTGAATCATATCTTCAAAGTATGTTCATATATTCGTAATATTTGATATATAAATGTTTTCGAATGTAAGTGCCTACTTGCACGATAAAATTCAAAAAATTAAATAATCAACAAGTTGTTTTGAAAAATAAATATTTTACAATATCTAATCAATATTTAAAGGTCAATATTATAATTTAATGGATGCGGATAAAGTCATCATCTACCAGAGATATATAATCCATCATTGACTGAACATCAGTAATCTTTGTCTACATAATGTTTTTAATCGTATTTGAAGTTCTTGCTTTTTCTTAAATCAATATAAGATGCCGTTTCATTGTTGGAAGGTGATTTGGTGGTTCAAGCATTTATTGGCTGGTGGTTTTATTCATTCCGGAATAATATCTGATTATTGGTTGGGTCCGTTTGCAGTTGTATTTTTCAGTATGGATTTGACTAAAAAGTTAAAGGGGCTACTTTTCACTCAACATTTATGGAGAGTTGGGGTAAAATCTTAAAAAATATTCATAAATTAACCATTTAGTATATATACTAATTAAAAACATAAATTAATTCATTAAGAAATTAATTTTAATTAAATGAAGGTTTGATAATATGGTTAGATTTTCACAAACTCTGGGTGATAGGCAATCAAAGAAGCAAGAACCTTATGAGCAATTCAATGCTTATGAAAGACAATCTCATGCAGTTAAAGAAGACAGGTTGTACAGTCAACCTCCAAGACAATCCTATCAGCAAAAACCTGCCTACCCAGATGATGATTTCTACAGGCAATTCCAGGAAGATCCGACCGATATTGCTTATGAAATGCCAATATTTGAAAAGGAATCCATCAAACCTGATTATTCAAAACCAGAATTAAATTTCCCTGCTGATCAAAACATTCAATTCGGGGTCGAATACTCTCCAAATTCAAAGCCGCCGGTAATCGGTAAGAACTACACCATAAGGTCAAATTCCATTATCTACAATGATGTGGTTATTGGTGATAACTTCAGGACAGGACATAATGTTGTCATAAGGGAAAACACCAACATTGGAGATGATGTATTAATCGGAACAAACACCGTTATTGAAGGCGATGTTATCATTGGAAATGATGTCAGCATCCAATCCAATGTATATATTCCAACCAATTCTGTAATTGAGGATAATGTATTTATCGGACCTTGCGCTTGTTTTACCAATGACAAATATCCTGTAAGGATAAACTATGAACTTCAAGGACCTAAAGTTAGACGTGGTGCCTCCATTGGTGGTAACACTACATTCCTGTCCAATGTGGAGATTGGAGAAGGATCCATTGTTGCTGCCGGAGCTATTGTAATACACTCTGTTCCACCATTCTATTTGGCTATTGGAACACCTGCACGTATCAAGCCACTTCCTGATCATTTGAAAGTTCCTAACAGATTTTAATAAGGAGATTGTTCTTATGGCCCATTATAAATGTAAGATTTGCGGTTACACTATCGACGAAGACGACTATGAAGAAGGTTTAAACATCCCCCAAGGGACCAAGTTTGATGAGTTACCTTCCTCTTTTAAATGCCCTAAATGTCGAATGCCAAAAGCCATGTTTGAAAAAATAGATTAGTTTTATATATCACAAATGATTAAAATATATTTAATTAAATATACGATTTAGTATAATTTAAGGAGATTGTTAGAATGGCAAAATTTAAATGTAAAATTTGCGGATATGTAACTGAAGAATTCGAAGAACTTCCAGAAGACTATAAATGTCCTATGTGCGGCGCTACTGCTGATATGTTTGAAAAAGTAGAATAGGTGTCTCAGATGGCTTACGTTTGTAAAGTTTGTGGATACGTTCTTGAAGAAGATGAATTACCTGAAGACTACACCTGCCCTGTATGCGGTGTACCTGCAGCAAACTTTGAAGAACAATAAGTTCTTCAATTATTTATTTTTCTAAAAACTGTTTATTTTTAAAATCAACACTAATTTTTCCAGAGTATTTTTCAAATATCTTTACGATATCTCTGTTGTCTTTTGATACAATATCATAGCTGACCTTATCAGTATAATTTTTATCGATGACTTCCAGGCTGTTGTTTCTGACCTCGGTATCTGTTATTTTAATATCTGAATACTCGAATACGATTTCATAGACTTCATATTCTTCAATCTCAAGTATTTCAGCTTTGCCAATGGCTTCCATAACTGATTTTGAATATGCACGCACAAGCCCTCCGGCACCAAGCTTGATTCCGCCAAAGTATCTTGTGACAACTGCAGTTACATTGTGAAGCTCGTTTTTCCTTAAAACATTGATCATCGGCTTTCCGGCAGTTCCGCCAGGTTCTCCATCATCATCAAAGCCCTCCCCATCACTTACAATATAGGCTGTGCAATTGTGTGTTGCATCAGAATACTGTTCATTAAGCTCCTGAATGACCTTTTTGGATTCGGCTTTGGTTCTTGTTGGAAACAAAGAACAGATGAACTGTGATTTTTTCACATTTATTTCGCTTTGAATTGGGTTTCTGATAGTTTTCATTGTATCAATATCTTTTTATATAACATTAAACATATTATTGTTAATTAATTTTTTGAAGGTGGTAATATTGTCAAGTAAATCTGCTACATTTATAGTAATTTTTATAGTGGCTATTGTCGCTTTTTGTTTGGCTAGCGTTTTTGCAGCCATGACAGGACCAATATCAATCTTGCCTAATGGAACTGATTCAGAAAATACATCAAATGATGTTTCAAATGTTCCAGTTGACAGTGGAAGTGATGATAACAATTATTATCAAGATTATAGTGAAAGTTCTTCCTCAAGTTCTGATGTTGAAACTACTGTCGATTCTAAACCAACGGATAGTCCCAATGTTGAAACTACTGTTGATAATAATTATACTGGATTGTAATTTCTATTTTTCTTTTTTTTTTAAAAATCCAATAGCTTCTCGACATCAAGTATTACGGATGCAATAGCTAAATTGAACAGTCTTTCTCCGTACTCTTCATCGACATAAACCCCGTTTTCTTCAACGTCTCTTGCACCTTCGTCGATGTTCGGATCATCTCGGCGTGCCTGTTCGAATCCATATAGACCAACTTCTTCATATTCGTTAACATTTGCCTGATTTTCAACTTCATCTTCGTTGATGATTCCTAGAACTTTTGCCATTGACAGTTCGCCGCTTCCGCCATGAGGGCCTTCTGATGAGATTACCTTGTTGTTGAATATGATTGCCATATCTGTCTTGTCTTCAATTTCCCATAATTCTGTCATGAGAGGGATATTGCCTCCATGTGCATTTACGATAACGACCTTTTCAACATTTAGGAATTTTTTAGCAGAATTGAGGGTATTTATAACATTCTCTTTCAGTGTATCAAGGGAAACATGAATGCCATGGTCTATAGTGTCCAGTTCATAGGCTGGAAATATTATTCCTAAAAATTTGGCGCCGGTTTCAAGAGATGATTGAAATGCGATATGAGCTGCGATTTTGGCGTCGGTATCTATTGGGAGTGCTGGGCCGTGATTTTCCAGGTGGGAACCAAGTGCGATAATGCCGACTTTGTGGACTTCGGGATTTCTGATTTTTCCTGCCCTGTATCTTAATTCAGCCATATCGATCACCTATAATTCAAAGTTCCAGATGTCGTCACCGACATAATGTTTTGTTTCCACGGCTTTTCCTGAATCGTTTTCAACCATTTCTTCACCGCTTATTAAGCTTACTCCGATAGCCAGTGGCTTTCCATGGGTTTCGTCTATGATTAGAACAATGTCTCCCGGTTCAACGCCTTCGGATGTCGCTACGATTCCCGGACTCATTATGTCTGCACCATTGCTTACAAATCTGATGGCTCCCATGTCTACGGTCACGGTTTTGGCTTCAATTTCATTGGCAAGCGCTGCCTTAAGTGTTGGAAATGGTTTGTCGTCAATCAGAATGATGTATGGTTCTCCGTCTACCAAGATGAATGAATTAGGTTCTGCTTCAAGTATCTCTATATTTTTTTTGCCTTGAAGTAAGTTGCCGTATTCACCTAATTCAGCCTTTATTTCTTTTATTTTCTTTTTTTTCAAGAAATTTCTTTTTTTAACTTTTATAGCCATGTTAACCCCAATATTTTTTTAATGAATAATATTTTGTATTTTAAATAAATAAATTTATTTGTTTATTGGTTTAATTTTTTTCATTGAATATTGATTGTTTCTTGAAAATACGTATCTGTAATCTATATTTTCACCAAAGTCGGCAATAATCAGTGGAGGATCTTTTATCGCATATTTTATGATGGTGCTTGCATTGTTGCCGCTTAGCCGTTCAATGCTGAAGTCGATTATTTCAAGCTCTTTTCTGCTGAATTTGAATGTGGGTATTATGGTTAGGTAGTATTTGTGGATGGTTCTGTGGTAGTAGGGTTCCTTTCTTAAAAACAGCTGTTTTTTTGAAATCAGTTCGCTTGTAACCTCGTGGAAATGTTTTGGCTTTATTCCCTTTTTTGATTTGATGTAGGTTTCTTTTGTAAGCAATGTGCCGTAGAGCTCGTAATAGTTGAAATCGATGAAGTATAATATGCTGCAGAGCACTGTTTTTCCTAAATTGGGCCTGTTGTACGTTTGGGACAGGATGTACATTATAAGGTCAGCATATTTCTCGCGGTTGAATTTCATGGTGTTTGCCTGTGATGGTTGGTGATAGTATTTTTCTTGCATGTTCTTTTTAAAGAAAGTCTAAGAGCATTTGAAAAATAATTTAAATAGGGGAAGGTTAATAATTAGTATTGCAATTATTTTTTTATTCTTTTTGCCTAAAATAAGGCAACATTTATATAGTAGGTAATTTATAATTAATAGTATTAGTTTTAATTAGGTTTTGTCTTATCTTAACTTGATTATATTATGTCTAATAGCGAGTATTACTTACTCAATTCATACTAAAAAAAACTAAAATTTTGATAATATAAGGTGATATAATGAGCGGACAAAATGTTCAAAGACCACTTGATGCATTAGGAAAATCTGTAGATGCTCCAGTTTTAATAAAACTCAAAGGAGATCGTGAATTTAGAGGTATACTTAAGAGCTTTGATTTACACATGAATTTAGTTCTTAATGATGCAGAAGAGTTACAAGACGGAGAAGTTACCAGAAGACTCGGTGTTGTGCTCATAAGAGGAGACAATATTGTTTATATTTCACCATAAATATTATTCAATACTTATTTCGAGATTATATTTTCAATGAGAAAGTGAGGAGGTGTATCAATGTCAAAGGGAACTCCATCAATGGGTAAGAAAAATAAAAAGACCCATATCAGATGCAGAAGATGTGGTAGAAACACTTACCATATACGTAAAAAAGTCTGTGCTTCCTGTGGATTCGGTAAATCTAAAAAATTAAGGAGATACAGCTGGCAAAATAAAAAACCAACTACTAGACAAAGGTTAGTATAGTTGGCAAAAGACTTGAAGATTAATTAATTAATCTTCTTCAAACTACTTTTTTTAATTACGAAATACTTAGATAATCGCTTTTTTTAGATAACTTTATATAACAATTGATATTATACTAAATTTAATCATGACTAAATTTTTAGGAGGTCTTTTATGAGTGACTTGAAGGACATAGCTAAAGAAAATGAGGTAGATTTGGAAAACTGTGTTGTTTTCATAAGAGGCAAGGACGATATTCTGGCCGTTGACATTTCAAACGCCGGAATCAGACAAAGAAGTGATGATACAATGGGATTCACATTCTCACTCAGCCCAAATGAAACATTGAAACTAGAAGAATATTTTAATAAGTTTGCAACAGGAGAAAAATTCTACTTTGACATTTCACAAACTGGCTACAGGCCCGTTTATTACAGGGGACTGTCTCCAATCAACAAGGAAGTCAGCAGTGAATATCACCCGAAATTCAACATTACATTGTTTGCGCAAAAAGCAATTGTCGAGCCTGAAGATTCCTATTTTGAACCGACATGTGCTTGTTGTGAATTCTGCCACATAGGATAGATATGCATGTTTAATTCAGAGTTTTCAAACTACATTACATTAACAAACAGAAAAACAAAAGAATCTATTAAACTGGATCAAAGAAGAGTCAAAATCAGAGAAAACGAAAATGGTTTAATGGCTTTAAGCTATATTGCACCTGTATTTGAAGCAATGGATATAGAGGTTTTTTTCAGTGACATGATTGCTTCTGAAAAATTAGATATGGACATTGGGGATACCGGTGCATTTAGTGTAAGCTTTAGAGGAATTGTTGAAGGAAAAGGGAAAAATTTCCCTCAAAATCTGGACCATAAGATTATTCTCCTGCAGGAACCTACCTGCCTGGATTATAGGATGAACGTTCAAAAAACTGGTTTTTCAAAGTTCAAACCGAAAAACATAGTTTCCGAATAATCTTTTTTTAAAGTTCGCTTTCAACAGCATCCCATAAGTCAACAGCCCAACCTTGGGAACCGTCAATTACCATATCGAGCAGTCTTACTTTACCGTCTCTAAATCGGAATAGCCTATAGTCTTGCTGTGGTTTTTTGGCACTTCCTTCCTTATTGCAGTCAAGGTACAGGCCTTCATCATAATTTTCTTCGAAATCACCAGCTTGAACAAAGTCTCCAACGAGGGAATATCCGTTCTTGACTGTTTTGTCTAATTTGTTTATTGTCTTTAACCATCCGCCTTGAGCCCTAAATTTTATGTCTGGGTCAATTTTAGTTATTTCTTCTTGCCAATTAATCATCATGTTACCAAATCCTTTTTATTCTTATTTTGATTTTCATTGACATATAAATAAAAAGTAAGAGAGCATTTGAAAAGAAATATGATTACTTATATATAATTAGAATTGCAAAGTAATAATAGAATATCTAATACTTTGGGCTTTACATATGAATTTATTTGAAAAATTTGATATAAAAACGGAGAATGAACATCTATATGAAATAGCGTTTACGCATGGTTCCTATTCAACAAAATACAGATTAAATTACAATTATGAAAGATTGGAATTCTTGGGGGATTCAGTTTTAAGTTTAATTGTATCAGATTATCTGTATGAGAAATATCCTCAATATGAAGAGGGAAAATTAACAAAATTGAGGGCGAATTATGTTTGCCAGTCTGCGTTAATTTATTACTCACATGAATTGGAATTGCATGAATATCTTAGAGTAGCTGCCGAAGAATCGAATCTAACTAAAAATGAAATACTTTCCATAACTGCAGATATCTTCGAATCATTTTTAGGAGCTATATTCTTGGATCAGGGAATGGATTTCGCAAAGGAATTTGTATCTAAAATCATCTTCAAATACATCGATGAAAATAAGATATTCTTTGCAGATTATAAATCAGCAATGAAGGAATATGGCGATGCCAAAGATTTGGAAATAAGCTATGAAGTATTGAATGAGCAAGGCGTACCCCATGATAAAATATTCACAATATCAATTTTAATAGATGGACATGAAATGGGTATTGGAAAAGGTAAAAATAAAAAAGAGGCTGAACAAGCAGCTGCCAAAGTAGCTATTGAAAAATTAAATATTAAGGTGTTTTAAATGAATAAGGAATCTGTTGGAATTGTTGAAACTAAATATCTTAATATACATGAACCAATTGATTTGGATAGTGGAAAAGTTCTTGAAGAAGTTACCATTGCTTATGAAACGTATGGTGAACTCAATAAAGATAAATCTAATGCTATTTTAATTTGTCATGCTTTAACTGGTGATGCTCATGCAGCAGGTTGGCATAAAGGAGATAAAAAACCTGGCTGGTGGGAGATAGTGATTGGTCCTGGAAAAGCATTGGACAGCGAAAAATACTTTATAATCTGTTCCAATGTATTGGGTGGATGTAAAGGAACAACCGGCCCAAGTTCAATCAACCCGGATACAGGTAAAGAATATGGTCTCGATTTTCCGGTAATCACAATTAGGGACATGGTTAATGTTCAAAAGAAATTGGTTGATCATTTTAATATTAAGCAATTATATGCTGTTATTGGCGGGTCCATGGGAGGAATGCAGGTTCTTGAATGGATGGTATCCTATCCTAAAATGATGAAAAAAGCAATCCCGATAGCCACAGCAGCAATGTCCTATCCTCAGCAAATCGCATTCAATGCTGTTGGTCGTCAGTCAATATTTTCAGATCCTTGCTGGAATGGTGGAAACTACTATGAATCAGGTCAAATTCCAAGAAACGGATTGTCTTTGGCTCGTATGATTGCCCACATTACCTATTTGAGTGATGAATCAATGGATATCAAATTTGGACGTGGCCTTCAGGATAAGGATGAAATCAGTTATGACTTTACTGTTGATTTCCAAGTTGAAAGTTACTTGAAATACCAAGGGGAATCATTTGTAAAGCGTTTTGATGCTAACAGTTACTTATATATCACAAAGGCCGTTGACCTGTTTGATTTGTCCATTAATGATTCTTTAATTGATGGACTCAAAGATGTTGAAGCTAAAATTGAAGTGATTTCAGTTGATACTGATTGGTTATATCCAACAGAGCAAAGCACTGAAATTGTAACAGCCCTGAACGCTAATGAGGTTGATGTGTCATTTTCAGAGATAAAATCCAATTATGGTCATGATGCATTTTTACTTGAAAAAGGGCAATTGAACTATATTTTCTCAAATTTCCTATCAGACAATGTCGTTGAAGACCTGATGATGGAACATGTAGCTACAATCAAGGAAGATGCAGATGTTGTTGCAGCAGCTAAATTAATGTTGGATACACATGTAACTCATATTCCTGTAGTGACTGATGAAAATAAGTTGATTGGTATTGTTACAAGCTGGGATTTATCTAAATCTATCGCTACCAACTCTAATAGCCTGAAAGATATAATGACAACAACTGTCAAATATTGTAATGCCGGTGACAATATAGAAGAAGTCGCTCGCATAATGCGTAAATTTGATATATCCTGTCTTCCGGTCGTTGATGAGGATATGGTAGTTTTAGGTCTTATTACAGTAGATCAAATTAGTAATTTACTTAGTTAAATTACTTCTATTTTTTTTATTTTAATTTTTTTGGTGTTATCCTATTCCATTTTTTTGATTTTTCCAGTTCCAAGCAGGAGGTAAAATGGAGGAATAGGTTGATAATATTATAAATTTAAATCGAGTTTTTTCCCGCTTGGAACCTATTTGTAACATAATGTGTTAATGTAATGTTACATATGTTAAAGATGGATTACCTCATATATAAATCTTTCGTTTTTAGTTTTTAATAAAATAATAATTTATTTTTGTTTAATTTTTAATTTAACAATGAATTATAATTTAATTTTTTAAATTAATATTAAAAATTATATTTATAATATTTTAATAGATAATATTTATTTTTAATTGATTTTATTAGTTTTAAATTATTTAATTAAAAACCGTAAAGTTTATATACCATGTAATTTAACATTAACATAAGTAATTAGATTTTAACATAATTACTTTGTCACTTAAATACTTTTTGCAAAAATGAATTAATTTGTGGGATACTATGAGGACCATGATTAAATATTTAAGACAAGAGCTCAAGATGAGCCAAAAAGAACTGGGGGATAAAGTTGGAGTCACCCGACAAACCATTAATGCACTGGAAAATGGTAGGTATAATCCATCTTTATTTTTAGCGTATGACATAACCCAGGTTTTTAATAGAATGATGTTTAAAGGAGATAGAGAACAATACTTCGTCATGGAAGATATATTTATTTTCGATGATTACTATTAGGTGATAAAAATGATTTTAGACATATACAAAGATGCATTTGAATATTCAGCAAAGAACTTGGTAACACTATTTGTATTAGGAATATTCTGCTTGTTTAGTTTCTTATTGATACCAATTTTCTTGATTACAGGATACAATTACAGAGTTATTAATACAGCGGTACATGGAGTTATAAACGGAAAAGATCCTTTACCTGATTTCGATGATTTGATAAGCATGTTCATCGATGGATTGAAAGTTGTGATTGTCCAGATTCCATATTTGCTCGTGCCATTCGTTATATTTGTGATATTTGGAATTATTTCAGGACAACTAACTGGAATTCTATCAAATGCGATAATGATTATTGGATGTTTGATTACACTTGCTGCCATTATTGCGGCATGTTTGATGAGCCAAATGGGAATATGTCATATGGCATATAATGACGGTTCATTTTCAAAAGCATTCGCTTTAAGCGAAATTAAAGAGGTCATAGATGAAATAGGATGGTCCCAATGTATTGCAACATACTTAGGATTGATAATTATAACTTTAGTCATATCCTTTGTCGTTACCCTAATTATTGCAATAATATTTGCAATATTTGGAGTTTCCGGAGCGGCTTTAGGTGCTGATGCGGGAGGAATATTCGGTTTAGGTTTAGTAATTAATTCACTCGTATCAATGTTCATTGTTGGACCATATCTAAGCATATTCAATTCAAGATCAGTTGGATTATTATATACAATGCAGATTTAAGGTGATTTGATGGCAAGCATAACTGACAATGTGGTGGAAGGATTAAAATATCCTTTTAATGATGTAAAAAAGGTTTTAGGTTTTGGCGTTATATTCGCAATTCTCAATCTGATATCATTATCAATTAGTTATAATTCCTTCGATATTTACAGAACACTGGTACATCTGACAGAGAATGTTCCAGGTTCCGTATCATCTCTAAATGTTTCACAGTTGCCTATTACTGATATCAAATTTGTAATAGGTCTGACAGTCGTCAGCTTCATTATTTCATTATTCATAATGGGATATAAGTATAATATTGTCAAATTCTCAATAGAGGACAAAAAGGAACTTCCGGGAATGATGGACATATTGAACGTCTTCATCAATGGAATAAAATATTTCATTGTGACTTTGGTATATAGCATTATTCCAATAATAGTAATTGGAATAGGATTAGCAACAGGCGATTCATCAATATTTCTATTGTTAACATTGATTTCAATGATATTGTTTGTGGTTGTGTTTTTCTTCATGATCATGGCACTGAACAATATGATTGCACATGACAGCATTAAAAAGGCATTTGACTTTAGGGAAATAATCGACAATATCTCTAATCTCGGATGGGGCAAATATGTTGGAATAATCATATTTACATTGATTGTATACATGATTATCATGGCCGCGGCAGGTTTCATATTAAGCATGCTGGGTGTGATGTTTGCAGCAACTGTCAACAATCAGGCATTGGCAGTATCAGCCTTTGTAACAGTAATTGAAGGATTGTTCGTCACTTCCTATTGTGAAGTGTTCTACAATAGGGTTTGCGGATCAATCTACAGAGAAGCGATTAAATAGTTAGAATGTTTTTTTAAACATTCAATTTTATTTTTTTTTAAGTGATTTTAAGGGAGTTTTTGGGTATGGCAGACTATGTTATCGAAACAAATAATTTGTCAAAAATATATTCCAATAATAAGGTTGTAGATTCAATCAATATGCATGTTGAAAAAGGAAAGATCTATGGACTTTTGGGCAAAAACGGGGCTGGAAAAACCACAACCATGTGCATGCTTTTAAATCTCACGCATCCAAGCAGTGGTGAAATATTCCTTTTCGGAAAAGACCCTGGAAGGGATTCAAATGAAATCTATTCCAGAATAGGTTCCATTATTGAAACTCCGGGATTTTATGAAAACTTAACTGCCTATGAAAATCTAAAAATCATTGCCAAATTAAGGGGTGAGTATAATCCAATCAATATTAATTCAGTCCTTGAAATGGTTAGTTTGGGCAATGTGAATTCAAAGAAATATAAGGATTTTTCATTGGGCATGAAGCAGCGTTTGGGAATAGCTGCAGCCATTATGCATAATCCTGAACTGTTGATTATGGATGAACCGATCAACGGTCTTGATCCTTTTGGAATTAAGGAAATCAGAACATTGCTTAAAAGACTGTCTCATGAATTTGGAATAACAATTCTGATTTCATCACATATACTGAGTGAAATAGAAAATATTGCAGACGTCATAGGATTTATGGATGGGGGTGTTTTGATTGATGAAATTTCAAAAGAAGAGCTTTTCAATAAATTGAATAAGTTTGTAGAATTTGAAGTGTCAGATATTGATTTGGCAATCAAGATTCTAATTGAACTGGGACTTAAGGAAAATATTGATTTCACAATCAATCAAGGAGTTATCTGCTTATATTCTAACTTGGATTTAAGGGATAAGTTTAATGAATTGTTTGTCAAAGCGGGAATCGATGTAAAAAAGGTAAATCTGTGTGAAGAAAATCTGGAAGACTTTTTTACAAGATTCGTTTCAAATAACTAGGGTGATAATATGTTGACTTTTATTCAAATGGAATTTTTAAAACTCAAAAGATCAAGGATATTTCTATTAAGTTTGATGGGAGCTATTTTGCCTCCGTTGCTGATGTTTATAGCGGTAACTTCCTTTGACGAGGGACATAGCTTTGAAATGCTGTTTACTAATGTGAATATGTACATGTCTGCAATATTTGCAGTTCTTATCTTTACAATAATCATATCCTACCTGTTCGGCAGGGAATACAATGAACATACATTAAAGACAATGCTGACAATCCCTGTATCTAGAGAAAAGTTTCTTGCAAGTAAATATCTCATGTTTTTAGTATGGATTGTGATTTTGACAGCAGTTACAAGCTTATCAACACTCATATTCGGCTTTATTGCAGGTCTTGAAGGATTTAGCCTAAAGCTGTTTGTGGATAGCTTTGTGCAGCTTCTATTTGCAAATGTCTTATTGTATCTGACATTCTCACCTTTTGTGTTCATTTCACTTTTTATAACAAATATGGTTCCGGCAATGGTTGGGGGAGCAGGCCTTACATTGGTAAATCTGATGGTTTATGGCCAGAATTGGGCACCATATGTTCCTTGGGTATGCCCGTATCTGATTGCATCCGGAGAAATTGCGGAGTATAGTGCGGGAATAGGAGTGTCTTATGGAGTTATTCTGGCAACTTTCCTAATCGGATTGGCCATTTCATATATCTACTTTACAAAGGCCGATGTTTCACTTTAAGATTAGTTATCATATGCTCTTCAAGTTAATTTAAATATAATAGAATCATATAGTAAGTAATGGTGATAATATGAATGATTTCGAAAATCAAAAGTTTTGCCAGTCCTGTGCAATGCCGATGACCGAAGATCTTTTTGGAACTAATGCGGACGGTACAAAAAATGAAGATTATTGCATGTACTGTTTTAAGGATGGCGAATTCACTTCAGACATGACAATGGATGAGATGATGAATTTCTGCATTGATAAGATGGTTGAAGTTCATCCTGAAATTGACAAGAATGAAGCTAGTGCAATGATGAAGGAAGTATTTCCTAAACTAAAAAGATGGGCAAATGATTAATCGGCTCACTTTTTTTCTTTTTTTTAATTAAATTTTAAGTATTATTGTTTTATAATATTATAATATGTGTTCAATAGTTGGCCTGCAAGGCAATGTTAAAGCAGATAGTATTATACAAATGTTAAAGAGCTCTAAAAATAGGGGTCCGGATTCATCAGGTCTTTTTTTAGATGAAATCCACACTGACATCAATTTAGATGAATTCGATGATGATAATGTTTATCCTGTAGGTTTTGGCCATAATCTACTTTCCATCTATGATCTGGATGACAGACAATCAAAGCCCCAACCGGTATCAAACGGCAATCTTACATTGGTTTTCAACGGTGAAGTCTATAACTTTAAAACAATCAGAAACTTGCTTTCCAAGGTCGGCGTTGAAAATGAAATACTGTCCGATGCGGAAGCATTGCTTTACTTAATCGATTTTTACAACAAAGGGGATTTGGTTAAAGCCATTCAGATGACAACCAAATTAATCGATGGCGATTATGCCTTTGCTGTCTGGGATGGGCAAAACTTGGCCATAGCACGTGATCCTCTTGGAGTCAAGCCGCTATTTTACGCTCAAAATGGCGAACTAAAAGGATTTGCATCTACAAGAAATGCTTTAAAGGAAGTCGGGCTCAATGAAATTGAAACCTTAAAGCCAGAACACATCCTATTTAACTGGAAGGATATAGCTCCAGCGCAACCTATTTATGAAAAAATCTTTGAAGGCGACGTATCTAAAATAGACAAGATGTTAAGATTAAGTTTACTTAAAAGAATTGAAGGATTACGAGAGGTCGGTGTAATATTTTCGGGTGGTCTTGACAGCTCATATCTGGCTCTGCTTTTAAAAGAGATTTCAGAAAACATTCCCTTAAAAATTAAATTGTATGCGGTAGGGGCCGAAGGCTCAAAGGATGTGGAAGCGGCAATATATGCTTCAAAATTCTTGAACATGGACTTGGAAATTTGTGAAGTGACAGAGGAACTTGTGCGTGAAGCCTTACCTGAGGTAGTTAATGCAATCGGTGACGATAATCTGATGAAGGTAGGAGTTGGTCTTACAACCTATTTTGCAACAAAAATGGTTAAAGAGGATGATATTAAAGTAGCCATTTCAGGACAAGGCGCCGATGAGCTGTTCGGAGGATATAAGCGTTATCTGAAAAGCTTTGTAGATGGAACGCTTAATTATGATTTGAGGGTGGACATGTCAAACATGTACCATGTCAACTTGGAAAGGGATGATGCATGCTCAATGCTTAATGGCGTTGAGTTGAGATTGCCGTTTTTAGATAAGAAACTTGTTGAATTGGTATTAAATATCCCTGACAATAAAAAGATTGTTTCAATGCATGATGATATGAGAAAAAGCATTTTGAGAAAACTGGCTTTTGAAGAAGGTCTTGATTATGAGATAGCCTACAGGCCTAAAAAGGCTGCTCAATATGGAACCGGCATTGATAAAATATTGAGAAAGAAGATTATAAAAGATACAGACCTTTCACAGTTTATATAAAATAAAAAAAGAGGTGTAAAGGATACACCTATTTTAAACATTTGTTGATGCAAGAGGCATCGGAAGCTGCAATTGTAATTTGTTGGCTACCGTCATCTGTTACAAATTTGAATACCGGAGAATTGGTAGTAGGGCTTTTTGGAGTGTAAATTCCAGCATGGCCTTCGAGTGTTTTATTATCGAAGTTTGGTCCCGGATCCAATGAGGTAATTCTTGCTCCAGCATCACAGGTGTCAACAGTAATGTTTAGAGTATCTCCTTTGTCATTTTTAAAAAATTTCTCAACCACTGTGAATACTGTTTGATGACTTTCATTACTGTTTACTTCATTATATCCGTCAGGAATATTGAAAGTATATCCTCCAATGTCTTCACTAGCCGCACAAGCAATGCCTATGCTTGAAATAGCTATTATTAAAAATAGTCCAAAAACATATATTTTTTTCATGATATCACCTTAAGGTAATTAATTGTATATTACTATTTAAATATAAATTGCATATACTGGCCCGATATCTTTAACTTTATTAATGTTAAAAAACATAATAAATATATTATTAATTATTAGGGAGTTCATATTAAATGTCAATCGAAAAAGATGCAGAAGAGATTATTGAAAAGTTCTCAAAAATTTTAGAAGATATTCCGGATTCTGATGAAACCTGGTATATTACTGATAATTTAAATTTAACACGTAATGATGTGCCACATGAGAAAAACCCTGAAAAAATATTAAGAAATGCTAACATTGATAAGGAAGGAAATCTCATTGTTAAAAGGGCTGATTGGACAAATTAAGGGGGATTTATATGAGAATAGATTTAGTTCTAGAACTTTTAGATGCTCCAGGCCAATTACTTAAAGTGTTAGAGCCAATAAGTGTATTTGGTGCTAATTTAGTAACTGTTATCCATAAAAGGGATTATAAAAATGACAGCGGTAAAGTTCCGGTTCAACTTACACTGGAAGGGGAACTCGAAGATCTCAAGAAACTTGTAAACAAGTTTGAAGAGTTAGGATTTACCATCATTGAAATGGACGGTATTGTTAAAAAAGAAAAGGTTACCACTATCTTCTTTGGCCATGTTATTGACCAGGACTTAAGGGACAGCATGGACAGGATTAATGAACTTGAGGGTGTCAATATCGTTGCATTTGATATCAAATTGAATGGTGAAGATAAATCAACATCTTTAATTAATATTGAAGTTGATGTGGGTAAAAAACAAACTGTATTTGATAAAATTGCAGAAATTGCAGAAGAAAAAGATTTATTAGTGATTAATGAAGTTTAAGTGATTATTATGGATGAATGTAAAGTCATTATCATGGGATTTGGTTCAGTAGGTCAAGGTGTGGCCAATGCACTTTCCATGAAAAAGGATTTAATATATGAAAAGACTGGCGTGGCGGTTAAGGTTGTAGCTGCTGCCGACTCATCTACATCTGCAATATCACAGGATGGATTGGATGAGAAATTACTTGTCGAAACTAAAAATAATGAAGGAAAATTATCAGCATATCCTGAATTCGGATCTGAAATAAACGGTTTGGACGTTTTAGATGCTGTTGAATACGATTGTCTTATTGAAGCAACTCCTACTAATATCGTTGATGCACAGCCAGCACTTTCCCTAACATTAAAGGCATTTGAACAAGGAAAAGATGTGGTGACCTCAAATAAAGGGCATTTGGCTTTGAAATTCAAAGAGGTTGTCGGTGCGGCTGAAGAAGCTGGCGTCGAATTTAAGTATGAGGCCAGTGTCGGCGGATCAATGCCTATCATTAATTTCACAAGAGATACCTTGGCATCCTGTGAAATCAAATCAATCAAAGGTATCCTAAACGGTACTACAAATTATATCTTATCAAGAATGACCTCAGAGGGTTCAGAGTATGAAGTTATTCTTAAAGAGTCACAGGATTTGGGAATAGCAGAAACAGACCCAACACAAGATGTTGAAGGTATTGATGCAGCTTGTAAAACTGTTATTTTAGCCAATTCCCTTTTAGGAATTGATGCGACATACAGTGATGTTAAAGTTGAGGGTATCTCAAAGATTAATTCAGAAGCTATTGAACTTGCTAAAAAAGATGATTTCCTAATCAAGTTGATAGCTGAAGTTTCTCCTGATAATCTGCAGGTGTCTCCACGTTTAGTTAAAAGGGGAAGCTCTTATGATGTAAGCGGAACTCTGAACATGGCCACCATCAAAACTGATTTGGCTGATGAGGTATCTGTAATAGGACTCGGAGCAGGATCTCTTGAAACTGCTTCAGCAATGTTGACTGATTTAATTAGTATTTTAAAAAATAAAAACTAATTAATTTTTTTTTTACTTTTTTTGATAACATGAAATACGTAATATTTATCCCAGATGGATCCAGTGATTATCCTGTAGACGAATTAGACGGCAAAACTCCTTTAATGGTAGCAAATACTCCAAATATTGATAAATTGGCTCGCGGAGGTTTTGGCGGTTTCACAAATAACGTTCCAGAACAGTACACTCCCGGGTCTGATGTTGCAAATATGAGTATTTTCGGATACAACCCTGCAGATTTCTATACTGGTAGAGGACCATTGGAAGCAGGTAGCGAAGGTATTCCAACAACTCCAAAAGATGTGATATTCAGATGCAATACCATATTCAGTGAAAATGGTGAAATGGATGACTTTAATGCAGGTCATATTTCAACTGAGGAAGCTGATGAATTGATGAAAGGCTTGAATGAGTATTTCACTGAAAAATACCCTGATTTTAAAGGCAAATTCTATACAGGCGTAAGCTACAGGCATTTGTTTATCTATTCATGTGATAGTGTTGAAGATGCAGAAATATTGTCAGGCATTCAAACAATTCCGCCTCATGATATGGTGGGTGAAAAATTAGTCGATAACTTGTTTGGAGAATGCGAACTGGCTCAAGAAATCCAGCAAATCATGTTTGAATCAAGAGAATACCTTAAGGATGTTGAAGTCAACCAGAAAAGGGAAATACCTGCCAATATGGTATGGCTATGGGGACAAGGCGTAACACCTAAATTGCCTAACTTTGAAGAAACCTATGGAATTACAGCTTCAGTAATCACAGGTGTTGACTTGCTTAAAGGAATTGGAAACTTCGCGGGCATGAATATTGTTGATGTTCCTGGAGCTACAGGGTACTTCGACACTGACTATGAGGCTAAAGGAAAGTATGGAATTGAGGCCTTAAAAGAAACAGATTTATTATTGATTCATATTGAAGCTCCTGATGAAGCGGGTCATGCTCAAAATACTGAAGAGAAAGTCAGGGCCATTGAAAGAATTGATGAATTTATTGTCGGTCCGATTATCGATAGTTTGGAAGGTCAAGACTTCAGAGCGGCGATATTGCCGGACCATCCAACTCCAATTAGCGTTGGAACACATACCCGTGATAATGTGCCTTTAGTAATCTATGATTGTTCTCGTCAAGGCGATGAGTGTGAATCATTTGATGAGGAAGGAGTCAAAAAAGGTTCACTTGAATTCAAAAAAGGCCACTTCTTGGTTAAAAGATTGATTGATGGTGATTATTAATGAAAGTAATACTAGTAAACGGAAGTCCAAATAAAAAAGGCTGCACTTACACAGCCTTAACAGAAATTGCAAAAACTTTAGAAACCCATGATATCGAAACAGAAATATTCTGGATTAAAACAAAACCAATTACAGGTTGTATTGCATGTGGAAAATGTTCTGAATTGGGCAAATGCACATTTGATGATGTTGTAAACGAATTCGTAGAAAAGGCGTATGATGCAGATGCATTCGTATTTGGCTCACCGGTTTATTACGCAGGTGCAAACGGTTCTATGACTTCATTTTTGGACCGTGCATTTTATTCAAACTCCCATGGTTCAGGTGCTGAAGCTTTTAAGCATAAGCCTGGTGCTGTAGTCTGCTCTGCAAGACGTGGAGGAACCACTTCAACTTATGATCAGCTAATCAAGTACTTGGGAATTTCCCAAATGCCTATTATTTCATCTTTTTACTGGAACATGGTTCACGGAAACACTCCTGAAGAGGTAATGCAGGATGAAGAAGGGTTAGGTACTATGAGGCAATTAGGTCATAATATGGCATTTTTCTTGCAATGTCTTGAAGCTGGAAGCGAAAAAGGCTTAACACCAACTGAAGAGCCTAAGCCACGTACAAACTTTATAAGGTAATCTTTTACCTTTCAATTCTTTTTTTAGTAAAAATAGTTTTAAATTAAGATGAGGATAAAATCCCCATCCTTTTTATATTATACACTAAGTTCAAGTCATGAACTAAACATCATGGATGTTTAATATTGATATTGTTGGTACAAATATTTAAAATCTTCTATTTTCTATTTAAACAATTATTAATTCAATATTTTTATTTTCAATCAATTTTTCACAATAAAATCAATTTTACACAATGAATTTCTATTTAATTTAAATAATATCTGAAGCATATCCTAATTTCTAAATGTCAAAAAATTTATATTGTACATTATGGTATGATGGAAATGAAAATGGAAATTGTACACTCATTTTGGAGGTCAAGTCATGTTAGAAGATTTTCTAGTAGCTTTAGCATATCTTGTTTTAGCTATGTATTATCTTCACTTGACTATACTAATATGTCGTAGTTAAGGGTTAATTGTTGAATTTAGTTAGTAGTTTATAGGATGATATCGCAATGTTGATTGACTAGTTTTCTCGGCATTTATAGTTCAACAATTAACTGATACAAAAGTTCATATGCATTCATTTTAATATTATTATTTAGAATTATTTTTTCTGATATTATGAACATTAATAATTTATTTAAAACTCCTGAAGGCTATATATACTCAAATAGGGCATTGCTTGCATTGTTCATTCCGCTTTTAATAGAATATGGTTTGGAATTCTGTGTAGGATTGGCCGATTCTATAATGGTTGCATCATTAGGTGAAGCGGCAATTTCAGGAGTTTCATTAGTTGATTTTTTAGTTCAGCTTCTTATCTTTTCTTTTTCAGCTCTTGCAACAGGAGGTGCTGTTGTAGCTGGCCAATACTTAGGAGATAATCAAGTTGAAAAGGCACAAAACTCCGCAACACAGCTGGTATGGTTTTCAACAATCTTATCCACTGTTTTGATGATTGCGGTAATCATTTTAAGGCAGTTTCTAATTGGGATTCTGTTCGGCCAGATTGAAGCGGATGTCTGGCAGAATGCTGAAATGTATTTGTACATTGTAGCATTGTCAATTCCATTTTTAGCAATCTATAATGCCGGTGCGGCCATTTTCAGAACAACCAATAATGCAGCTCTGCCTATGCAGATATTGCTTATTTGTGATGTTTTAAATGTCATAGGAAATGCATTCTGTATTTATTATTTGGGATGGGACGTCAGGGGCGTAGCTATTCCAACTGTCATATCAAGAGCCCTTTCAGCAATCTTGATATTGTACTTTGTTGCGGATGACGACTATAAACTGCATATCAAAAGGACTCTAAAGCATAAGTTCGACTTTAAAATCCTTAAGAAAGTGTTGCAGGTCGGCATTCCATATGGTGTTGAAAACGGACTATTCCAGTTGGGCAGGGTTTTGGTTTTAAGCCTGGTTTCAACTTTCGGAACAATGGCAATAGCTGCAAACTCTGTTGGATATGCTGTTGGAGTGTTTTCGGTTTTGCCTGGATTTGCAATTAATCTTGGATTGACTGCAATAATCTCAAGATGTGTCGGTGCTGATGACTATGAACAGGCAAGATATTATAACAAGAAGTGTCTGATTATCGTTGTCGTTTCACATATTATCATCAATCTCCTGATTTTTGCAGGTCTGCCTTTGATTTTGGGCGTTTACAATTTATCTGCCCGGACTGCAGCAATGACAACGGAAATGGTAATATGGCACGGCATATTTTCAATCGTAATCTGGCCTCTTGCATTCACATTGCCTGCTACATTCAGGGGTGCGGGCGATTCAAAGTCAGTGATGTACATCAGTTTGGCAGTAATGTTTATATGCAGGATAGGTTTATCTTATGTTATAGCAGACTGGATGGGAATCGGTGTATTCGGAACATGGATTGCCATGTTCATCGACTGGTATGTAAGGGCAGGAATTTATGTTTATAGATATTTCTCAAATAGATGGACAGAATACAGGGTGGTATGATGAGTGAAATAGAATACAAGGAAATTCACGAATTTACAAAAGAAGATTTGCAGGATTTGTTCTTATCGGTGGAATGGTCTTCAGGTCATTTTCCAGAAAAGCTTCAAATAGCAATGAGAAACTTTGAAACTGTAATCTCCGCATGGGATGGGGATAAGCTGGTTGGAATGATCTGCGCGATGGATGATGGAATAATGACAGCTTACGTCCATTATCTGCTCGTAAGACCTGAATATCAGGATAAGGGAATTGGAAAGGAACTTGTTTTAAGAGTTAAAGAGATTTATAAGGATTATCTGCGCATTGTTGTAGTGGGATATGATGAGGAAATTGGATTTTATGAAAACTGCGGATTTGAAAAGGCCGATGATGCAAGTCCGCTCTTCATAACAGATTTATGGACATGAAGGTGTAATGATGGTTTTGTTTAGAGGAGACATTAAGTGCAAAAGCCTGCAGAGAAGAACATCGATTAGCGTGATATTGCCGTCAGACAATATTCATTTCCTGCAGGATGCAGAAGAGATTGTTCCACAACCCTATAAAACATTGTACCTGCTTCATGGGTTGTATGGCAGCGACGACATATTCCTTGCAAACACCTCTATCCAGAAATTTGCGGAAGACCATGGCATAGCTATTGTAATTCCTTGCGGGGACAACAGTTTTTATCTTGACAATGAAAAAGCTCATGCCTATTATGGAGAATATGTCGGTCAGGAACTTTTGGATATTACAAGAAACATATTTCCGTTATCGGATAGGAGGGAAGACACATTTATTGCAGGTTTTTCAATGGGAGGATACGGAGCTATCAGGAATGGTTTGAAATACTCTCAAAACTTCTCAAAGATTGGAATGATTTCAGCAGCATTGATTACTGATGAAATTGTTGATTATGTATCTGATAGCAATGTTTTGCGTTCAAGGGAATTTTATGAATCAGTTTTTGGCGATTTGGATAAGATTAAGGATTCTGATAAGGATCCGAAATATCTGATTGAAAATACTGAAAATGTTCCGGATATTTTCATGGCCTGCGGTGAAAATGACTTTCTAATAGATAAAAACGTTGACTTTTATGATTTTTTAAAGTCTAAAAACGTTAATGTGGATTTCATTCAGGCTCCGGGAGAGCATACCTGGGAATTCTGTGACAAATACATTAAGGAATTTATAAAAACATTAAATTTATAATCATTTTATTAACAATATTCTAATATGGTTGGGGGTGTTGATAATGAGATGTCCTAATTGCGGCAACATTTTGGATGAAGATAACTATTGCAGTGAATGTTGCGAATTTTTCGATGAAGAAAACGATTCATATGAGTTTGAACAACAGGATTTTAATTCAATGGTGAATAATGGAGACAATATCTGTTTGAACTGTACTTTTTGGTCTGTAAGCCCATATGGAAGGGCTCATGGAATGGTATGTAGGAAAGGCCAATTTTCCAACGGTCCGGATGATTCATGTGAGCTGTTTGTCCAAGAAAGGGATTTTGCAAACTATGGTGATGAAGGTCAGTTCCAGTTTGACGAAACGGATAGGACCATTAAAAACAAACTATTTTCTTGGGAAAATGGTAGATATTAATTCCATATATAAACGAAATTAAATTTTTATATATCATAAAATACTAAAATTATAGTGTAATTTTTATTTATGGAGAGGATTTTTCTGACAAAATATATTATTATAACTGGTGGGGTAGTTAGTTCCATAGGTAAAGGTATTACCTCTGCATCTATGGGAAGAATTTTAAGATCTTATGGTTTAAAAGTTTCAGCTATTAAAATAGACCCATATTTAAACTGGGACTCTGGGACACTGAACCCGTATCAGCATGGTGAAGTATATGTAACTCATGATGGTATGGAAACCGACTTGGATCTTGGTCATTATGAAAGATTTTTGGATGTTGAACTCGATGGTTTAGCTAATATTACTACAGGTAAAGTTTATGAATCAGTCATAGCTAAAGAAAGAGAAGGAGGATATCTTGGCGAATGTGTACAAGTTATTCCGCACATCACTAATCGTATCAAGGAAATGATTAGGGAAAACTCTGAAAGCGCTGATTATGATGTGGTTTTAGTTGAACTTGGTGGTACTGTCGGAGATATTGAAAGCCAACCTTTCCTTGAAGCATTAAGACAACTCAGAAATGAGGAAGGTCGTGAAAATGTTATGTTTGTCCATGTTACATTTATCCCCTACCTAAATGCAGCTGGAGAATTCAAAACAAAACCAACCCAACACTCTACAAAAGAATTAAGAAGTGTAGGTATAAATCCTGATGTTATAGTATGCAGATCACAAGAGCCAATCGACGATGCCTTAAGAGGAAAAATCGCTCACTTCTGTGATGTGGACTATGAAGCTGTTGTAAACACTCCCGATGCAGGCACAATCTATGAAGTTCCTTTGGTTCTCGAAGAGCATGACATCGGTAAGTTCATCGTTAACAGAATCGGATTGGGCATCGAACCGGATTCCTCTAAATTGGATGAATGGAGGGAAATTGTCAAATCCCTAAAGATTAATGAACCTGTTGTTAATATTGGTATTGTAGGTAAATATGTTGAACTTGAAGATTCATACATCAGTATCAGGGAATCCTTGCTTCATGCAGCGGCAAGCATTGGCGTTAAGGCTAATATTATTTTCTTAAGCTCAGATGTGGAAGAGTTGGATCAAGATGTTATGGATGAATTGGACGGTATTCTAATCCCTGGAGGATTCGGAGAACGCGGTTTTGAAGGTAAACTGGATGCAGTTGAATACGCAATCGAAAACGATGTTCCTTTATTTGGAATCTGTCTTGGAATGCAATGTATGGTAACTCAATTTGCAAGAATCAATGGTTATCCTGGTGCAAATAGTTCTGAATTCGATGATAATCTGGAATTCCCTGTTATTGATATGATGGAAGAGCAAAAGAAAATCAAAAACATGGGTGGAACAATGCGTTTAGGATCTTATGACTGCAAAATCGTTGAAGGCACTAAAACTTTTGATGCTTATGGTGAAACCGACATTGAAGAACGCCACAGGCACAGGTATGAGGTTAACAATGATTACAGGGATGATTTGCAAGAAAAAGGTTTAATAATTTCTGGAACCAGTCCTGATAATTTCTTAGTTGAAATTGTAGAATTGCCGGATCACCCATGGGCTATTGGTTGCCAGTTCCATCCTGAATTTAAATCAAGACCTAATAGGCCTCATCCATTATTTAAATCATTTTTAGAAGCTATTTATGAGTATTCTAAAAATTAATTTTTCTTTTTTTATTTAATTTTATAATCTAAAATCAATTTGATAAGCTTATTTTCTATCTAATTAATATCATTTGAATTTAAATAATAAGATTATGAATTTAAGCATCATATTTTTTATTCAAATAATAACTACAATTGTTTTTACTATAATGGCTTCATTTTATGACTTGAAAAGGAATATTGTTCCGGATAAATTAAATTTTTCATTGATGTTTTTTGGACTGATATCAAACTTGATTCTTTCATTAATTTCAAATAACATTAAATTCATTTCAGCTTCATTTATTTCAATGGTTATTACATATATCGTAACATATCTTTTATGGAAATTAAATATATGGGCAGGAGGGGATGTAAAATTATTTACAGCCATCGCCACAGTAATACCATCGGGCATTAATATCGAATTTTTAAATCTTTTTCCTAAATTATCCATATATCCGTTTTCATTCAGCGTAATAGTTAACAGCATTCTGGTTTCATTTCCATTTCTTTTGATTTTTTTAATCCATCTGATTATTAAAAACAATATATTTAATCGGAATATTGATTTGTTAGTGAATATATTCAATATAAACAGTTTAAAATTCATCATTGATTCGACATTCAATAAATTGATATTGGTTAAAGATTTAGAAGAAGGAATGATTGTTAATGATTATTATTTTGATGATGAACATATAATCGAGCTGATAAATGACATCAATGGCAATCTGAAGGTCTACAAAGCCAGCAATTCAGATTTCAAATATTATTTCAAGTCTCAAAGTGCCGGCGGAATAACAAATAAGGATATGTACTTGCTGAAAATCATGAATTCCCAAAATTTTATTTCAGATGAAATCTCAATAAAAGCTTCATTCCCGTTCACGCCAGCAATATTGTTCGGATTGATAATAGCCATTTTTTATGGTGATATTATGATGATAGCCGTAAATAATTTTCATTTGGTGATGTAATTGATAAAGGAGTCTCGAGGACAAATTTCATTTGAATACATGATGATTTTTACAATTTCCCTGGTAATATTGATTGTTTTCACATTGCCGTTAACTGAAGAATCAATTAAAAGCACGATGGATATTTCGGATGTGTTAAATGCAAAATCAGACTTATCTAAAATTTCCCAGGCAATAAAAGAGGTTTACGGTGAAGGCCAGGGATCAAAACACACGGTTAAACTCCATGTTTCAAAAAAGATAAAGGTAAATGTCGCAGAAAACCATATTTCGTCAACAATACCACTTAAAAATAATCAGAATAAGAATATCTATGAGCATTTCAATTCAAATCTCGAAAAAACATCCCTGGTTTTGGGTGAAGGTGAAAATATCATAGTCGTTGAATGGCCGGTTAACAGTAATTGCATGATAATTTATCAAAAATATTATTGATTTTATGATAAATTATTTTAATAATCATATGTTAAATATAATATATTATTAACTGGCTGTGAATTTTATGGATGTTATAACGACAATTATTTACCTTATTTTGTTTATTATTTTAATGGTATTTGTTTTTTCGATTGGAATGTTGAGAAATTACATGCCTAAAAAGGAAATTGTTTTGGTATTGCTTGTCGCTTTTTTAGTTGGTTCAATTGGAGGGGCATTTTTCCTGGATCCGATTTATGATGAACTGCCTAATTTTGCAAGCATGATTGAAAAAAACATACCTAATAATGAAGAGACATTATATTTGGATTTATCATCTTCCGTTAATGTGAAGGAATTGAGGGAAAATCTATCTGCTACTGAAGGTTTCAAATCATTTGAGGAAACTTCGGTTACGATTCCATTATGGAGTTTTAATGAACAGGAACAAGCTTATTTTGAGGATATTGTAGGAAATATCGATTCGAACTATGGAAATTACACTGTAAATTCCACAGGGGAAATTGAGATTAGTCTTATTAATAATTATTCTTCTGCAGATGCTTTAAAATCCTTTTCTGATTGGTATCAATTAGTTTATGGAGGTACCTTATCTTATGCTCAGGTTCACGCCGTATTGGTTGTGGATTCATCTGCTTTAGATACATTTGAGCAAAGCCTGCTTTCAAGAGGAATAGTTGCATCCCATATTGAGGGTTCAGTTCAAAACAGTATAGAAAAAACAAATTCATCAATGCTTTCCAACACCCAATTTACAGTCCTATGCGGATGTTTGGGAGTAGTTGTGGCTGTTTTGGGAATCTATATAGATTCTGTAGTCCCTGCATATAGAAGATTCAGAAAATTCTTAAATGAAAAACGTAAACGGTAATTCTATGAATGTTGCGGTCTTGTTTTCAGGTGGAAAAGACAGTACTATGGCATTATTCAATGCCTTAGAATCGAAAGAAGATGTAAAATATCTTCTTTCAATGAAATCAAAGAATGATGAATCATACATGTTCCATGTCCCAAATATTCACATTACCGATTTGCTCTCACAAGCACTTGATATTCCGATAATTTCAGTTGAAACTGATGGCATTAAAGAAGAGGAACTTGAAGATTTGAGAAGTGCATTTGAAAATCTTAAAAGTTTAGGCGTTGAGGCCATATATACCGGTGCACTTTATTCCGTTTATCAAAAATCAAGAATTGAAAAATTGGCGGATGAAGTCGGATTGAAGGTATTTTCGCCATATTGGCATGTTGATGAATTGGAATATATGAGAAAAATAGTCTCTCTCGGTTTTAAGATTATCATTTGTGGTGTTGCAGCATGGGGTTTGGATGAATCCTGGTTGGGCAGGGTCATTGATGATGATGTTATTGATGAGCTTGTAAAACTCAATGAGAAGTATTATTTGGACATAGCTTTTGAAGGCGGAGAGGCTGAAACATTGGCTATTGACGGACCTATTTTCAAAAAAAGAATTAAAATCTTAAAATATAAAAAGGAATGGGATGTTGATAGTGGTGTGTTTATTATAGAAGATGCGATTTTAGAGGATAAATGATTTATAAATCAAATTCCTTCAGGAACTCGTTGATTTTTTCACCGAAGCTTTCCAAATCGCTTTCGTTAATAATCATTTTATCTGAAAGTGCAATAACATTTCCAATGCCGAAAGTTAATTCAGATTCATCTCTAGCTTTAAATACAGCATAATCTGTTGAATCGTCTTCTCTCATTCTCTTTTTTAACCTTTCAAAACGTAGATTGGAATTTGCAAAAATTGATAAGATAAAGAATTCTTCAAAGTTTTCTTTAAACATCTCCACTTCATGATGGCTTCTAATCCCTTCGACAATTATTATGTTCTCGATTCCATCATCCAAAAGTTTTTTGATCTTTTTAATTGTTAATTCAGAAACAATATATTGGCCGTATTCAGCTCTTAAGTTTTTAGCAGTTTCTTTAGAACCTTCTCCTCTTTTTTTAGCTTCTTCTCTAACAATATCTCCCATACTTACGATAATCGCTCCTTTTTCACATGCGATGTCAGAAACTACACTTTTCCCGGAACCTGGCATCCCGGTTATTCCAAATACTTGCATTTATATTCACTCTTTTATTTTAATTTGTTCTAATGATTCTTTAAGATTTTCTTCATTGTCAAAGTCATTAACCAGTTCAATTAATATTTGCTTATCTTGAGTTTTCAAATCTTCAGCGATTTTTGTCATGAAAGGTATTGCTCTTACAATATTGTCCATAATGGAAACATCAGACATTTTTGAAGTTCTTGAAAGCGGATTTAAATCTATAGTAATGATGTTTTTTCCATTTTTCTTCAATATTTCTGCTCGGTCTCCATCTTCAAGAGGGATTAATATTGTGTCCGCTACGTAAATTCCTGTTTTACTGGCTGAAGCTCTATTGTTTTCGATTTCATCGAAATATTCCATTTCATCTTCAAGGCTTCCCAAAATGTTTTTGTAGCCGTGATCTTTATATAATTGTGTGATTAATCTAACTCGTTCATTAGTTCTATAAAATAGATTTATCTCAATTTTAGCTTTAATGGTATTCGCAAACTCAATTATTTCATCAATAGCTAATGCAGTTGCATTTCCATTAACTGAGATAACAGGATTATTGGATAATAGTAAGGCTGCAACGGCAACATACATTGCTCTTTTTGCAGGGTAAGTGGTTTTTTCACCAATCAAATAGTCGAAAGCTTCGCCTCTTCCATGTGCAATCAATGCAGAATCCGCTAAGTATCCTGCTTGTGATGCTTTAACCATTTTATCTCTTAAAAGTAAAGATTCATATCGAGGGTGTGATTTTGGTATCATATTTTAGTCTCCTTATTTTAAATCAACATTCATCTGAGCAAAATATCCTAAAGATGTTGTTATTATTAAAGTCATTATTGCCATGGATAATATATGTGGAATATAGTTTTCTAGAATTGTTGGGTTGTAATTTGGCAGAATTGTAAAAATCAAATCGCAAATGAAATGAACTATAATAAAAATTATTCCAACTATTATTCCTTCAATAACTTCATTGCTTTCTATATTTCGTATATAAAGTATTCCAAAGAATCCTATTATAATTATCATTGTTATTAGCCCAACTATGTTCACATAAGCTAAATTATCCGTAAAAACGGGATTGAACATTGAAATAATATATGATAAAATCCATATCAGTATCCCGTATATTATAGCTAATTTGAGTTCCATAGTTAAACCTTAAACAAATAATTATATGTTTTATTTATAATTTTAAAAAAATATAAAGTTTTCTAAGTTGATAATAACAAATGATTTTAATTTAATAAAAAAATAGTTTTGGGATGGTTAGGTAGATAATGAAATTAACTACCTAACAACTTGTTTTTACAAGCTTTTAGAGAAATGAATTTTAAAATTTGGCTGTTTAATCTATCTCTCTGGCTACTTTGTAGCCAATTATATTATTTGGTTGTTGGTATATATAAATGTTATTATAATTTAAAAAAAATCAAGTATACTTTACTAAAAAAGTATATAATGCTTAATTTATAAAGTTTAATTGAATGACTAATGATTATAAATTTGAAGAATATCTTAGAAATGCATTATCTAATTCAATCAGTTCTTCAAACCCTTCAGAAGATACAAAACAAAAAGCTAGAAAGTTATCAAGTTCCTATTTCCAGGATTTAAAGGAAAAGCTTCTGATAGAATATGAAAATAAGTCTTTAAGCGACATTATGGACTGCAAGGTTTCAAAGACTTCTTTTGGGGATGCATTAAAGATAACTAAAACAGAAAGGATTGATTTTAAGATTGAGGACAACAATTTTAAAAATCAGATTAACAGTAATCTTAAGCTGTTGCCGAAAATAGGGTTGAAAACAGAGGAAAACCTAAAAAGAAAAGGATTCACAACAATAGAATCCCTTGAAGGCCATGATAAATATTGCGATATGGCTTCCAAGTTCATGAATCGCATTGACGATATGTCATTCAAGGAAACTTTTGATTTGTTGGACAATAATAGATATTCAAAAAAATGCAGGGACAATTTGATTAAATGCATAAGCATGACAGATGTTGAAAACTTCAAGTTCATGGATATTGAAACCAAAGGACTTTCAAATGTCCCCATAATACTGATTGGCATTGCAGAGATAAAGAACAATAAAATCATTGCATCGCAATACTTCTTGAGGGACTACTTTGAAGAACCCAATATCATTGAAGCTTATATGTCACATTTGGATGAAAGTTCAATACATGTTACATTCAATGGAAAAACTTTTGATGTACCTTTTATTAAAAATAGATGCAGGTATAATGGAATCAATGCAGACCTTGACATGGTGCATCTTGATTTAATGTATTTTGCAAAAGGCTTATGGAAAGACAAACTTCCAAATTGTCAGCTTCAAACAATCGAAAAGGAGATTTTCGGAATTGAACGTGAGGAAGATGTTCCGGGACAGTATATTCCAGGTTATTATGATACTTATTTATCAAAAAGCAATATAGGTCCGGTTGTGCCCATAATAGAGCACAACTGCCAGGATATTATTTCACTTGCGAGTTTTTTAGAGAGAATGTATGAGGAAGTAAATTAGCATGGGATTATTTGATAGATTTAAAAAAGATGATAAAAAGGAAAAAAAGGTCAATCCTGATGAAATGGAAATCGATGAAGATCAATTGATCCTAAAAAAGATAGCCACAACCAGCAAGGATAGGATTGAAAGGGCAGCGGCTGCCGATAAAATTACAGACCAATTTGTAGCCCTTGACATGTGCAAAACCGTAAAGGACAGAGCAATTAGATTGATTGCTGTAAACAAATTGAAAGATAAGGACCTGTTGCTGGACGCAGCTGAAAACTCACAGTTTTTTGATGTAAGGAGCTTTGCATGGGAAAGGCTGGGTGAAAACAACAAATCAATCGCTGAAATTGTCATTAACACTAAAAAAAGTCCTCATGTAGATGCGATTTTCGAAAAGATTGTCGATGAGGAAACTCTTGAATGGATTGCAATTGAGGCAAGTGATAGAAATTACAGAAGATTGTCACTGGAAAAAATAAACGATGCTGATGTGCTATACGACTTGGTTTTCAAATCATCTGATGCATCCATTAGAAAATCTGCAGTTTTAAAAGACTCGTTTGTAAGTGAAGATATCCTCAAAAAGGTAGCTATTGAAGATAAGGACGAATCAGTCAAAAAGGCAGCTGTAAGCAAAATTAAAAATGAAGATGATCTGGCTGAAATCGCTAAAAATGAAGATAATGCAAAAGTAAGGTCATTAATTTTTGATAAGATAACCAACTCCGAAATCCTAAAAAACATTGTTTTGAATTCTGAAAAAGCAGATGTTCGTCTGGATTTGGTTAGCAAATTGGATGATGAGGAACTTCTTGAAGAAATAGCTTTAAATGACCCTGATAAGATTGTAAGAAGTGAAGCAGTTAAAAAAATAAATAATGAAACTGCACTGCTTAAAATATTGTCCAGTGAAGAAGACAGGTTTGTTCGCCAAATTGCAGTCAACAACCTGACAGATCCTAAGGAATTAATTAAAATAGCCTTGGAAGATGAAGACCAGTTTGTAAGAAATCATGCAATTACAAATCCTGCCATTGTTGATGAAGATGATTTCAAATACGTTGCAATCAATTCAACACATGAGGATATTGCAAGCGAAGCGTTAAATCACATTTCCGATGAAGATTCATTCATAGACATATTGAAGAATGCAAAAATCGACAGCATCAGGAAATCCACTTTAGATAACATTAATGATTTGGAAACATTAATAAGAATAGTTCTTGCAAATGAAGATGAAGAGTTTTCACTTAAGGCTTTAAACAAAATTAAAGTTCAATCATGCTTATATAAGATTTATGAACAGGGTATTTCTGAAAATATATCTGTAAGGGCAGTTTCCCTATTAAAAGATCAAAAGAAGCTAACCTATATCTGTGAAAACGACCCTTCATGGAGGGTTCGTGAAGCTGCCGTTAAAAAAATAGCAAGCAAAAAGATATTAAAGGATGTTTCAATCAATGATGAAAGCGAATATGTACGGAATGTTGCAAAAAAGAGATTGAATTTATAGGTAAAATTCAGGCTCTTTTCTTTCACTGTTTGCTTGTTCAAACGCTGGTTTTTTACTTTCAAACGCTTCTCCAGTAAACATACGTGCGTCTTCCTGACAGATATGTATGCATGCTGTACATCTTGAACACAAGTCAAGGTCGGTATCTACAGGGTCTTCTTCAGGAATTGCATGTTCAGGGCATATTGAAACACAGTCGTAACAGAATGCGCAGACTGTTTCATCACAGCTTATTACAAATGGTAACTGTTTATAATCTGTGTATGGTCTGTTTCCAGGAATTTCGCTTTGCAGGGATTCACCGGATTCTATTTTTTCAATACATTTCTGTGCAAATTCATTAATCTTTTCAATATCTGAACTGTCAGGTCTGCCGACTGCAACACCATCAAATATGGAATGATGGCTTATGGTTGATGCAGCTGCAATGACATCAAAGTTGTTTTCCTTTAAAATGTCCACCAATTCAAGCAATGCATCGGTTACATGGGCATTTCCATAATTTACAACGGCGATTGCTTTGGTATTGTTTCCAGTTAATTTTGATAATCTTTCGCTTGCGGTTTTCGGTATTCTTCCAGCAAAAACAGGCATTCCTACAATAACAATATCGTTTTCGCCAAACTCTCTTTCGCTGTCAAAATTCAATAAGTCACAGTTTTCTTTTTCCTGTTTGAAATTGCCGGCTATTTTTCCAACAACTTTTTTGGTTGTACCGGATGGACTAAAAAATACTTTTATAATTTTTTTCATACTCTCACCTATTATTAATATTTATATGATTGATTCACTTAATGATTTCTGATAACAATTTTTTTTGCAATGAACAGTTAATTAAATATTAATACGAATTATTTAATAATATAAAATATATATGAATTATTGGTGATATGATGGAATTAATGAAAGAGCTATCTTTAGCACCGGGAGTATCTGGGTCTGAAGAGGAAGTAGCTAAAATTATTGCACGTGAATTAGAAGGTGTAGCTGATAAAATCGAAACAGACAGTTTGGGGAACTTAATTGTTACTAAAAAAGGTGAAAAGAAAGCCCCTTCTGTAATGTTGGCAGCTCACATGGATGAAATTGGACTAATGATTAGATACATTGATGATAATGGTTTTATTAAATTCTCAAAAATTGGTGGAATCAACGACCAAATGCTTATGAATCAGACTGTAACAGTTCACTCTTCAATAGGAGAACCTCTCATAGGAGTAATCGGTTCAAAACCACCACACGTAACAACTGCCGAAGAAAAAAATAAAGTTGTTAAGTATGATGATATGTTTATTGACATTGGTGCAAAAGATAAGGAAGATGCAGAAAAAATGGTAAGAATTGGGGATAAGATGACCTTCAATTCTTTATTTGCAGAATATCCTAATGATTTGGTTATGGGTAAAGCTTTAGACAATCGTGCAGGCTGTTATGTTATGATTGAAGTTTTAAAAAGAGTTAAAACAAGAGCCACTGTTTATGTTGTAGGTACCGTACAGGAAGAAGTGGGTCTTAAAGGAGCAAGAACCTCTGCATTCAAATTAAATCCCGACATGGCTATTGCACTTGATGTAACTTTATCAGGTGACCATCCTGGAATCAAGCCAGATGAAGCGCCTGTTGTTATAGGTAAAGGTCCGGCTGTTATTTTATCAGATGCAAGTGGAAGGGGTATTTTGACCCATCAATCCATTAAAGACATGCTCATCAATGCCGGTGATGAAAATGATATCCCATACCAGTTAGAAGTGAGTGATGGTGGAACAACTGACGGATCTGCAATTCATTTGGTCCGTGAGGGTATCCCGACCGGTGTGTTATCTGTTCCTACACGTTATATACACACTCCGGTCAGTGTGTGCAGTATGGAAGATGTTGAATCAACAATTCAACTGATTACTGAAGCTATAAATAAATTATAGCTTTAAACTTTCTTTTTTTTTGTTTTTGAATAATTTAAATAAGTTATTTGAACCTGTCATCCGCTTTTTGTGACTTTGCCTTTTGATGTTTTGTTTCAAACCATCCTATACTTAACTCATCAATTGTATCTTCGTATAATTGGGGAACGTATGGTTTTATGTCTAAAAGTGGTGTTCCGTCAAGGATATCCACGTTTTCAACATGTACAGTATTTCCTTCAACTTTAATTACTTTAACAACGCTCATTCCAATGCGATTTGGTCTTTTCGGTGATCTTGTTGCAAACACTCCGTGAGTGTCATTGTCCATGAACGGCTTAACTTCAAGCATGTATCCTTCGACTTTATGAAGCAGATATATTAAATGAATATGTGAGAATCCTTGAAGGTCTTTTAAACCATCAATGTATTTGTCTTTAATTTCTATTGTTCCTTTAATCCCTTTTGCCCCGGTTGGCTGAATTGGCATTCCTTCGATTTCTGTAAATTCGGTATGTATTGTACCAATTGATTCCATTTCGATTTTCATAATATTTATTTTCGATTTGTTTTTTAATAAAATTTTCTAATTCCTCAAATATTCAGAATGTTGAAACAATATGAATTTCGATAAAATTAGTTATAAATTTATATAATTTATTATATTTTTATTTTAAATATTATATAATATTATTTTTTAATATATTCATTTATTATTTGTTTATAGTATAAAATAATTTATTAAAATTATTTTAAAATTTAATTTCTTATTTTTTTATGTCGATATGAAGCATTTTCTGTAATCGTTTTCAAAAGGTTTATTTTCATAAAAAACGAAACATTTATATACAATTCGATGCAATATTATGATGTCGAAAATATATTGATGTGAAATTATGAAACTTAGTGCAAGAAATCAATTAAATGGAAAAATTACAAATGTTGAACTTGGTGCTGTAATGGCTAACATTAAAATTGAAATATCAGAACCTGATGTTATCACTGCAGTTATTACTAAAGAGTCTGTAGAGAAATTAGGTTTGTCTGAAGGCGATGATGTATGTGCAATCATCAAATCAACTGAAGTAATTATAGGAAAATAGTTAAATATTAAACAATATAATATAGTATTACAAAGGATGTGAAAAAAAATGCAACTCAGTGCAAGAAATCAATTAAATGGTAAAATTACAAATGTCGAACTCGGTGCTGTAATGGCTAACATTAAAATCGAAATATCCGAACCTAATGTTATTACTGCAGTTATTACCAAAGAGTCTGCTGAAAAATTAGGCCTCAAAGAAGGTGATGATGTAGCAGCTATCATTAAATCTACTGAAGTAATCATCGGAAAATAAATTTAATATTAAGGAGGATTATAGAATGGAAATTAGTGCAAGAAATCAATTAAATGGTAAAATTACAAATGTCGATTTTGGTGCTGTAATGGCTAACATTAAAATCGAAGTAACCGAACCTAATGTTATTACTGCAGTTATTACCAAAGAGTCTGCTGAAAAATTAGGCCTCAAAGAAGGTGATGATGTAGCAGCTATCATTAAATCTACTGAAGTAATCCTCGGAAAATAAATTTAATATTAAGGAGGATTATAGAATGGAAATTAGTGCAAGAAATCAATTAAATGGTAAAATTACAAATGTCGATCTTGGTGCTGTAATGGCTAACATTAAAATCGAAGTAACCGAACCTAATGTTATTACTGCAGTTATTACCAAAGAGTCTGCTGAAAAATTAGGTTTAAAAGAAGGCGATGATGTAGCAGCTATCATTAAATCTACTGAAGTAATCATCGGAAAATAAATTTAGGTAATTTTGGGATTTAATATCCCAATAATCCTAATAATATTAAAATAACAAATATAATTATTCCTGCTTTTAATAATGTTTTTAAGTTTTTAATAACAGCATAGATTATCAAGAATAATATTATTAATCTTATTATATGAAAAATCATTTTTAACCACCTGCTAAGATTGTTTTTGTACCTTCATTTGAAATTTCTTCTTTTTTAAATTCTACTTCGTATTTTACGGTTTCAATAACTTCTTTTAAAGCTTCGAGGGTTTCTCCCCTGTGATTGCCTAAAACCGCAACTAAAAATAACATATCTCCTTTGTCGAATTCACCGATGTAGTGGATAACGGATATTTCATGAACATTGTATTTAATTTTTGCATTGTCAACTATTTTTTCAATTTCTTTTTGTGTTTTTTCTTTATCAGGAGTGGTTAAGATCAACTTTTCCAAGTTCATATTTTCTTCTTTTCCTCTGACAATGCCTTCAAAAGTAAAAATAGCTCCTGAATAATCAATTTTAGTACTTTGTTTTAATTCGACGATTAAATCAGCCATTGTAACTTTATCTTCATTTGATTCAATAACTCTGACAGTCATGTTTATCTCTCCAATTTAATATTATATTTCATGTATAAATAACTATTGTTATATGTCACTGATTTCCTTAATGGACAAATTTTTCAATCTTTCTATTCCATCAATTTCATTAATCAAATTAACAGTTGCTTCTGGAACTAATTCCTGCCAGTTAGAATCCTCTAAAATTCTTTTTCTAACCTCTGTTCCGGATAAATGCAACCTATCATAAAGTGGAGGCTGTCTAACTTCATAACCCTCTTCTGAAAACAACTGTTTTACTAATGAATTTCCTGAATAAACGATGGAAAAAGGTGGAGTCAACATTTTAACATGAGAAACCCAAATGGCATTAAAATTAATGTCCTGCATTGGTATTATGTAATATCTGGATGAATCGACACCCGCTTCGCATAATGCCTGGCTCATCATAACAATCCTTTCACCTGCTGTGAAAGGATCCTTTAATTCATGGCTTAACTGGGCACTACCGATACCAATAATGATTTCATCTACCTCATCTAATATTCTTTTTATTACCTGCATATGTCCATTGTGGACTGGCTGCATTCTTCCAATTAAAATTCCACGAATTTTATCCATAATATCACATGTTAAGGTTGTAATTTATCTAGACATCTAATTAAATTTAATGCAGTTTGATTTTTTTGTTCAGCAGAATCTGTAATGGATGTTTCCATAAGTAACGTATTGATTCCTTTTTTAGCTATTGGCTTTGTAACTTTTTGAGGGCTTGTTCCTTCATCAAACTTAAAGTCAACAAGGCCTACCTCATCAGATAAAGCTGTAATGTAGGAATTGATTTTATCGTTTCTTTGAGAAAGAGGGAATATGAAGTTTGAATATTCATAATCCGGATTTATCTCGTGAACATCGATTACAAGGAATGGTTTATCTTTAACAATATTAGGTACAACAAATTTATTTGCCAATTCCTCGCCTGCAGGTCGGGTATCTGCACGTGAAGTTAAATTATCTTTTGTTTTAACGAAATAGATTACATATTTTTTAGTTAAATTATGATCCCCATTTTCAGAAGTAATATTGTGTATGGTATTGTTAATTGCATTATGAATTTCGTGTTCTCTTGGGTGAACTCCCAAAATTATTCCGACAGTCTCGTTTGAAGAGGTATTTCCTGCAACAATCTTATAAACTGTACCATTTGCATTTTGTCCGACAGTGGTAACGGAATACGAATTCTCCGGGGCATCAATAATTGAGTGTAAAATCACTGCTGTGTTAAATAATACAATTGCAATTAATATCACAAGCAAGATTTTATATTGTCTTTTATTCATAAATTGACCTTATTATTTCTTTTAAATTAATTTTGTTGTTATTTATTAAAATACTTTTGTAATTAACTAAAATTATATTAAATACTTTTAACTAAAAATAAATTATTAAAATTAAGGAGTTTTCTTAATGGAAAATAAAAATATTATATTGATAGCAGTTGCAATCATAGCCGTCATTGCAGTCGGCGTTATTTTTGCTACTGGAATATTGAATGGAGATAATTCAGTAACTACTCCATTCAAAACAGAGTTTATGGAAGGAACTTTCGCTGGAAATGTAACTCTTGCAAACGGCACTCAAAAATTCATGCATTCCTATGAAGATAAGCAGCATAATGTTGTTTATAACATTTCTACTGTCGATAATTCCTCCGCATTGATGGAAATCTATGAGCTTCAGGGTGTTACAAATCCGGATGTGAGAAACTTTAACGGAAATGATTGGAACATCTACTTTACCCAAGCAGCTCCAACATTGAATAACACTTCTGCAGTTTCAAATGAAACCATGAATATTATCATTGCAGAATGTCAAAAGGAAAAGCAGGGTTATTTGGTTTACATGATTATTGGAGATAAATCAGATATAAATACTACTTTAAATACTTACGGCGAAGGTTACATCAAGTATATGGAACCGTTGCTTAAAAGCATAACCTTAAAAGAAAGCAAGAATGTTCCGGCTATCAATGAAGAGTTTGGTCTTACAAAAGAACAATTCAACGAACAAATAAACTTGATTCGCCAATATAAGGCAGGAAACGTTTCAGCTTTAAGTGGAGCTCAATAAATGAAGATTACAGTTTTTCATGCAGATGAGTGCGATAGAAAAAAATGCACTTCCATTAAAATGGAAAAAATGGGCAAATGCAGGCTGGTTTACAACATCAACAAGATTCCCAGCGGCGCAATTGTTCTAAATCCATATGCTGAAAAGGCTGTATCCTATGAGGACTATAGGTATGTTCACAGAAGAGGAATCGTTGGTCTTGACTGTTCATGGAATGACGTTAACAAATCAAAGAAATTCTTCTCCTTGTCAAAATACCATAGATCCCTTCCATTTTTAATAGCCACAAATCCTGTTAATTATGGAAAACCTTGCATATTATCCACTGTTGAAGCAATTTCGGCTACATTATACATTACCCGTTTTAAGGATGAGGCCCGCCAACTTATGGACGGTTTTAAATGGGGGCATACATTTTTGGAATTGAATCATGACTTGTTGGAAAGTTATAGTGAAGCGGATACAAGTGCTGAAGTGGTGCAGATTCAGAATGAATTCCTGTCACAAAATGGCATTGATTCAGAGGAGGAATAGGGATATCCTATTTCAATTATTTTTTTATTAGTGGAATTTTCCTAGATTTAGGTCTATTTTACTAAACATTTAAATACTATTAAGTTAAAATAATTTATTAATAGTTATGAAAACTGAAATGTTGTTTTTAATTTCATAACACTTTATTATTATTAATTTTCATGATTACAAGGAGGAGTTATTAATGGCAAGATTCGAAGAAGCAGAAAACAGAATGTTCAATGTAAAAATCTGCTTAAAATGTAATGCTCGTAACCCTGCTGGTGCTACTACTTGCAGAAAATGCGGTTACAAAGGTTTAAGATACAAAGCTAAAGAACCAAGAGGATAGATTTATTCTCTTACTTACTATTTTTTTATTTTCACACTTTTTTTATATGCATCTATTTTTTAAAACAATTAATTTAATATATTATTTTCACTAAATCTTATTTTATGAAAGATGTTGAAAATTATATTAGGGATATTTTAAAAACTAGAAGCATTCATTTTACCTTAATTGATCCTGATGAGCAAACACCTGAAGAAGCATTGGATATAGCTACTCAAGCTATTGAAGGCGGAACTGACGGAATAATGATTGGAGGATCAACCATAAACGGTGAAGATTTGGATAATACCTGTAAAATTTTATCTGAAAATATTGCAGTACCTATTATTATTTTCCCTGGAAATACTAGTAGTGTAAGCACATATGCGGATGGAATTTTCTACATGAGCTACATTAATTCTACTAATCCATACTGGATTAACGGCGCACAAGCTCTCGCAGCACCATCAGTTAAGGCATCAGGCATTGAAATTTTACCAATGGCTTATATGGTAGCAGAACCTGGTGGAACTGTTGGTTGGGTTGGAGATGCAAAGTTAGTTCCAAGAAACAAGCCAAAAATCCCAGCAATTTATGCAATGTCTCATGAAATGTTCGGATTCAAATTCTTCTATATTGAAGCAGGTTCTGGTGCAGATCAACCTATTCCGCCAGAAATGATTGGTTACACAAGAAAAGCTGCTCAAAATATTATTTTAGTTGTCGGTGGTGGAATCCGTGATGCTAAAGCGGCTTACATTGCAGCTAAAGCTGGAGCGGACATTGTTGTAACAGGTACTGTTGTTGAAGAAGTTGATGATGTAAAAGCTAAAATTCAAGAATTAACCGGAGCTATCAAAAAAGCTTCAATGGAGTAGTTTTCAACTGCTCTCACCATTCTTTTTTTTATTATATCTTAACATAATTATTGAGTGTGATATTATGTTAAATTCATTATATGAAAAGGCCATCGCTAAAAGAGGATTTATCCAAGATTTAGATTCACAGACCAATATTGAATCTCAGCTTGAATTTAACTGGTTTAGTAGAGCAATTAACGAAAGTGCTGATGATTTCTCTATCGCTGCAGGTGACGGAAGCTTCAACAAAAAGAAGTTCTTGACAATTAACTTTTGTGCAGTTGGTGCGGAATCCATAATCTACGATGGCAAAATCAAAAAGATAGATGATTCGGATATTTTTGAGATATCTCACGTTTCTTTTTTAGATGAGCTTTTAGGAAACTATATGGCCATTTATGAACTTAAATGTGCTTTAAGGGCTATTAAGGATTATGATGTTGATTATTATATGTTAGATGGTTCTATTTTAGGAGATTTGCAAAATGCATTTCCAAGAGGTGCTAAACTACCTTCTAAATTAAGGGATAATTTGGATTCTTCATTATTGAATGAGTTTGAAAGAAGACTTGACTTGAAAAACTCTGGATTGGTATTTCCTGATTTGATTGACTCATTGAAGTTATTGGAAATGCCGAAAAATGAAAATTCAAATAAACAGGAGGAGACTAATCTGCATTTGGCGTCAATTGAAAAGATTATTCTTCTAAGGGAAATATTGAATTATAAAGAAAGGATAATTTCAATTTCAAAAACATCATCAGATAATGAATTGTTCGGATGGAATATTCCTGATATAGCATTTTTGGATAAGTTTACCAAAAAGCAAGGAATTTCAAGAATCAAATATAGGAAAGTTTTCGAAAAGGCGGCTTTTCCATATCATAAAGAGTTCTTTAAAGAGTTGACTTTCACGGTATTTTACATACGTCTGCAGGATAACAAAAATGTATTGAAGGTTGAATTGCCTTACAGAGCTTCAGAAAAGGAAGTTCTGGATATAGTTGAAAAAATAAATGTCCTATCAGTTCAAGGTTACCCTTATTTGCTCAATAAGGCTCACAATGATGTAGTTATCACTGATAGGAATATGAAGGAATTATTGAAGATAGCTAAGATTTATGAAACAACAAACAGGGAAGTGATGTCATGGTAGTAGGAATTTGCATTGGGGAAACCTCATTAACAGAAGTTACATTCATCTCAAATCAAATGCCTAAAGTTGGAGAATATGTTACTATGGAATATGACGGCAAACTAGTTTTGGGGATGATTGAAAACTTAATCCGTGGAAACGATGCTTTAAATGTGGATATCAATGATTTTAAAGCTATTCAAAAAATATCAAGAATAGGCGTTGAAGACAATTACATTCGCGGAAAGGTAAAGATTCTTGGAGATGTTAACGATGATTTAAAATTGCCAAGAACACCCGTAGTTCCGGGTACTGAGATTAAATTGGCTGATGCAAGTATTTTAAAGGAAATATTCAAAGTAAAACATCCAATTAAACTGGGTTCACTTGTAAATCAAAGTGATGTTGATGTTAATGTTGATGCTAACCCTATCCTGTCAAGACATCTTGCAATTTTGGCCATGACTGGTGCAGGTAAATCAAATACAGTATCCGTCTTAATAGATCAGTTATTGGGTTATAATATTCCTATATTCGTATTTGATATGCATGGGGAATATAAGGATGCCGAGTTTCCAAATGGGGATGTAAATGTAATCAAACCAAAAATCAACCCTAAATACATGAATTTCTATGAAATCAAAAAATTAGTCAATATTGGTGGAAACAGCTTTATTCAGGAAAGGCACTTTAGAAGAGCATTTAAACAGGCTAAAAAGATGATTAGTGATGGTGTTGCCCATACCAATAATTTTTTACAAATCATTTATGACATTTTGGAAATGGATTCCAGGGAGGAAGGTTCAGACAAGCAAATCGTAGACGTAATGAATAAGATTGATGATTCTATGGATAAGTATTCTAATCTGTTCGATAACAATGCTGGAAACATATTATCCAGTATTAAAAAAGCGCAGGCAAATGTATTGGACTTGAGTCAAGTGGATGAATCTGTAGCCAATGTGCTTGTAAGTCATATCTTGAGGAATTCACTTCAAAGAAGTAAAGATGCAGCTCACAATGGAGATAAGGATAAGCTGTTGGATAATTCCGTATTTTTCATTTTAGAAGAAGCGCATATTTTAGCCCCAAATAAAAGAGACTCCGATTCCAAAAGGTGGATTCAAAGAATTGCAAGAGAAGGGCGTAAATTTGGTTTGGGATTGTGTCTGGTAAGCCAATCTCCAAAAACAGTTGATCATGATGCATTGTCTCAAATGAATAACATGATTATTCTAAGGCTTGTCGAACCTGAAGACCAAAGGCATGTCCAATCAGCTAGTGAAAGTCTATCTCAGGATTTAATAAACCAGCTTCCTTCATTAAATGTTGGAGAAGCTATTGTTTTGGGTTTAATGACTAGAGTACCAACATTAGTTAAAATTGACAAGTTTAAAGGTCGCCGCCATGGTGATGATATGGATATAGTTTCCCATTTTATCCGTTCCATTGAAAAGGAGGAAGAAGAACTAAAAAAGGCCGAAAAAGATATTTTAGATATGGGCTATGATTATTAGTTCTTTTTTTATTATTCTTTTTACTCTTTTTTATTTTATTTTTTTTATAATGAATTTTTATATTTTTAAAACAATTTTTATTTGTTTTCAATTGCTCTCTTGGAAAAATATTAAATATACAATCAGATATAATATTATTCAATTAAATACTGTTATAAGTGTTTAAATTGGTTATATACAAAAAAATTAAAAAGGTAATATAATGAAATTTGCACATTTAGCAGATACTCATTTAGGTTATCGTCAATTTGGTTTAGTTGAACGTGAAAAAGACTTTTATGAAGTATTTGAAAAGGTTATAGATAGAATAATTGAAGAAAAAGTGGATTTTGTAATACATAGTGGAGATTTGTTTGAAACTGCAAGGCCATCTCCAAATGCACTTTTGGTATTCCAAAAAGGATTGTTAAGACTAAAAGGTGCAGGAATCCCTATGTATGCAATTGCAGGAAACCATGATATGGTAATGCGTAAAGGAGCAATTCCTCCACAAGTGATATTTAAAAAATTAGGTTTAAAGGTAATCAGCCCTATTAACACTAATTATACGCATGGTGATATTTTTATTGCGGGCCTCCCATATTTCCCATCATCACAAAGCAAAGTTTTAAAATCTAAGCTAATGGAATTATCTAAAAAGGCGGCACGCTATGACAAGTCTATTTTAGTATTGCACCAGGGAATTGACAAGTATTTCGGTTACCAATACGAGTTGGAAATTGGAGATATCCCAGATAACTTTAATTATTATGCGCTTGGACATATCCATAAATATGTCAATGATTCTTTTGGTGAAGGAAGGCTAGTTTATCCTGGATCAGGCGAAATTTGGAAAACAACTGAAATACCTGACTATAAGGAAAACGGAAAGGGTTTCGTTTTGGTCGACTTTGATGGTTCAAAACCACTGGTCAAACGAGTTAAAATAGATATTCCCCGAGAATTTATTAGGAGATCTCTTGATTACAATAACTTGGACAGCGGTATTGCAGGCATCAAAGAATTAATTAAAGACTTTGATAAACAACCTATTTTGGATTTGGAAATTCATAATGTGGAATCTGATACAAATATAGTTTATGAAATGATTAATGATGAGCTAAGCGATTTGGCATTGATGATTAGACCAAAATTTATCATGGCCGGAGAGGAAAGCATTGATGAAATTCTTAAGCAAAATGATTCTGTTGGTCCTAAAGAGTTAATCGTTGAACAATTGGAAGGTTATGGAAACAGTGATGTTAATCAGCTGGCTGTTGATTTGTATGATTTCCTCTCAAAGGATAAGATTGAGGAATCAAGAGACTTAATTAATCAATTTTATAACGATTATTATAGCAGCAATAATGATGATATAGAATTCAAAACAGAAGAAATTGAGAGAGATGAAACACCTCAAGAGGAATCAGAGGATGTTCAAACAACATTAAATGAGGGGTTTTAAAATGATTTTCACTAAATTAAAGTTAATTAATTTCAAATCTCATGAAAACACAATCATTAAATTCGATAAGGGGATTAGTGTAATTGTTGGTGAAAATGGTGCTGGTAAGTCCACAATTTTAGAGGGCATTAGTTTTGCCTTATTTAAACAGCATACAGGAAAGAAAATCGATGATTTGGTTAGGAATAATGCACAATCAATGTTGGTTGAATTGGGATTTACTTCCAATGGCAGGCAATATAAGATTATCCGTGAGAAAAAATCTAATTTAACATCATCAATATATAAGAAAACTTCAGCTGATGGAGATTATGTTCATATCTGCAGCGGAGATAAAGAAGTGGCTAATGAAATTCGCCAGATTTTAGACATTGACTCTGATTTGTTCTTAAATGCAATTTACATAAGGCAAGGCGAAATATCAGAGTTGGTTGATAAGACTCCTGCTGAAAAGAAAAAGCTAATCGGCAAATTATTGGGTATAGATTCACTTGAAAAAGCTTGGAATAATTTATTGCCATTGATTACTGATTATGAAAATGAACTCTCAGAACTTAAGGGTAAATTGTATAATTCTGATGAATTGAAGGAAAATCTTGAAAAGAAAAAAGATGAATTGAATTCCTTAAAAGAAAGAGGTCATGAATTAGAAAAGAATATTGAAGAAGTCAATGAGTTGCGCGATGAAATTTCTGAAAGCAAACGTAATATGGAACGTGAAAAGGAGATTTATGAAGCCCAATCAAATAATTTGATTTCTGAAGAAAAAACTTTATCTAAATTGGAAAATGACAAACGTACAGTTCAAGATGATTTAGATAAGATCAACAATGCTGAAGAAGAAATCGAAAGATTGGAGAAATATGTATCTAAACTGGATACTTATCTTGACTTTGAAAAATCCGTAACAAGCATTCAAAACTTGAAAGAAAAAGAAAAAGAAATCAATGAAAAGATAGATTCTATTAATCGTCAAAAAGAAATCATTGCTGATAATAAAGAGAATTATAACAAATTTTTGGTTTCCGATGAGGAAATTTCTAAATTGGACGAGCAAAAGCTGTCACTCGAAAAAGAATTGGCAACAATGGCTAAACTTGAAAAAGATAAAAAGGATTTCTTAAAACAAATTGAAGATGAAAGAAACGATATTGATAACTTCTTTTCAAGAGCTAAAGAAAAATTGCATGATAATGGTTTAGATCAGGATATTGTCGCCGGAATTGATAATTTTACCCAGATTGAAAATGCAACTAATGATTTCCTTGATGAAACTTCTACAAAAATCAAAGATTTAGGTAAAGACATCATATCTAAGAATGAGGATATTGTAGTATTCAAACAAAATATCAAGGCTTGTGAAAGACCATTAGAGGAATTGGGTGAAATTGATAACAAATGTCCGGTATGTCAATCAGACATTGATGAAAATAAGAAAAAAGAGTTAGTGGACCAATATTCTAATGACATTGAAACAAATAAACGATTAATATCTGAAAATGAGGAAGCTGTACGTTTACTCACTAAAAATAAAGAAAGCTTTGAAGAAAAATATGATATTCTGCTTGACTTGTCAAAGAACATCATTGAATATAAACAAAAATTCAATCATCTGCAAAGCGAAATATACAAATTGAATGAAATTGATGAAAAACTTGAGTCTAAAGAATATATTAGCAACAAATTAGGCGAAATCATACTTTTAATCGCTAATAAAAAATCTGAACGAGAGTCATGTCAAGAATCTTATGACTTATATAATCAAGCACAGGGAGCTTTGGAAGTTTTGGGTAGTGTAACCGAGCTTCAATATCAATTAAATCAAATCAACAATGAAATTGATAATCATGTATCCAGCATTAAATGGGTCATTGAACAGGATCCTCACTTGAGCGGTGATATTAGTGAAGAAGAGCTTCAAGATCGTATAAATGATTTGAAACAGAAAAATGAGGAATTTAACCAACTCAAGGGTTTTGTTAAAAATAAACAATCTTATTTAACTCAATTGGATTCAATTAAAGAGGATATTGGAATGTCTATCAATCAGATTGACATTATCAAAAATAAGATTAATGCATCTGTTTATGATGAGGAAAAATACGAGCAGATAATCTATCGTTCCGATATGTATGAAAGAAGGTATAATACATTTAATAATGAACTTTCTGAAATTAAGGGTAGGGCTCGTGAAACAATTGTATATGTTAAAGACTTGACTGAAAAAATAGAAAAGGCAGATAAGTTCCAACAAGAATACAATGATGTTTCCGATTACATCAACCTATTGAACCATATTAGAAGTTTATATAGTAAAAATGGTATTCAAAAAGATTTGAGAAATATTTCAAGACCATTAATCCAGAAATATACTAAGGAATTCTTCAACGAATTTAATTTCAACTATTCTGATTTGACTCTTGATGAGGAATATGACGTGACCGTTTATGGTCCTGAAGGAAAATCATCTATGAGCATGGTTAGTGGCGGTGAAAAAATAGCTATCGCATTGGCTTTAAGGTTGGGTATTACTCAAGCCATGTCCAATGGCGAATTGGATACTATTTTGTTGGATGAGCCTACAATTCATTTGGATAACTCTAGAAAACATGAATTGATTAACTTATTAAAGGAAATGTCTCTATTGCCACAAATGATTATCGTAACTCATGAGGCTCAGCTTGAAAATGCTGCCGATAATCTAATAAAAGTAGAAAAAGTTAATGGAATTTCAAATGTAATAGTTTAATTTACATTTAATTCCTTTTTTTTATATTACATCAATTGAATCTTTGATAGAATCAATTATGCAGTTGGCATTCCATCCGACAATGGTTGCGGCCTTTTCTTCCAATATTTCAGGCACTTCTTCAACGCCGTATGGCCTTACCAAAACAATTGGTATGTTATATTTCTCAGCTGCCTCTAAAAGATCATGGAAGGTATCTTTATTATCTTTGTAAAGACCGGATAATAGGATAATTCTATCTACCTTTTTGTAGAATTCTTCGCCGGCTGTTGAATAAGAAGATGAAATGGATTCTTTCCATAAAAAATCAGTTTTTGAGTAAACCTTTTCAACAAATTGTCTGTATTCTCCTTTCAGGTCAGTGCCGTTACTTATGATTAAATTATAAATTTTGTCATCTCTTTCATCTTCAAACATTTAATCACCTTGCTTTTATATAATAGTAATTAGAATATATAATTTTTTGTGTTACAAAATATTTATTAATTTTAAAATATTAAGTATTTATATAAATTATTTTTTAAGGAATTATTTTTTATGAAAGCAGCAGTTATTGGATTAGGTGTAGAAGGAAAAAAAGCATTAAACTCTCTTATAAACCATGGATGGGAGATTTATGCTACTGATTTAAATATTAACGTTGATTTATCTGGCTTGAATTTACCAATGTTGTCTATGAATATGATTGATGAAAATCAGACAGTTTCAATTGTGGGTGACGGTATAACTGTGGATTTGGGTTTTACAAACCCTTACGCCATTGAACAGTGTGATGCAATAGCCATTAGCCCCAGCATGTTTGGCGGGTCATTTGCAACAAAATTATTGGAAAACGGTTTTCTTTTAAGTGATGTTTTAGATAAACATAAAGATATTTTCACAATTGGAATAACAGGAACAAACGGCAAGACCACTACTGTCCACATGTTAAGGGAAATCTTGGAAAGCGCCGGCAAAAAGGTATTAGTTGGCGGAAACGGTGGGGGAGGATTTTCAGGCTATTATGATTTAATCCTTGAAGCCAATGAAGGAGAATATGACATATTATTGGTTGAAGTATGCGATATGACCCTTGATTTTTGCAGATACTGCTTTGATTTTGACATGATTGGGCTTACAAACATCGGCAATGACCATATGGATGTTCACAAAACCATTGCAAACTATAAAGATTCCTTAGTAAGATTTTTCTCAAATAAAGAGATATTTACTGCATTCAATCAAGATTTCAATGCTGATTTCAAAGAATCCGCTTCAAAAACAATTCCTTATTTTGAATATCAAGATGAATTAAAATTATTCGGTAAATTCAATTTGCTCAATGCGGGCTTGGCAACTGCCATCGCAAGAGAATTAAAGATTCCTAAGGATATTATCAGGTCAACACTTGCCGAATTTAATGCTGTTGAAGGCAGATTAAACGTTTATAAAATCAATAATGCATCAGTTTATGTTGGAAAAACTGATAATTCGGACGCATTAGCTTCTGTATTGACTGAAAAGGATTTTTATGCAATATTTCTTGGAACCCCTCGTCGCAATGAGGTGCATCGTTTAGATATTTTGGATGTTGCCGTCAAATATAATCCTGAAGTCATTGTATTGTTCCCAGGTTTGGATGATACATTGGATATTGCAATTTATAGGCTAAATTCCTTGGGTTATATGGGAAATATCATTACTGTCAACACTCTTGATGAAATTATTGAGTTGGTTGCAGAGTATTCGCATGAAGATGCAATATTAATAGGCGGTAATGGTCAAGATACAATTATAGATATTCAAGAAAGAATTAAATTAATCTCTGAGAAATTGTCTAGATAGATAATAATATTTTTATATAATGTTTAATTAATATATTAATAATATAATTACTTAGGTGTATTTAATGACTCGCAGTTGGAGAAAACTTTCAATAACAATATTCATTGCATTAATTTTTTTATGCATTCTATTCATGGTATTTGGTGCTGTAAATAGTACTCCATTAACAGCTCAATCAGTTGTTGATGAATATCAGCTACCAATTGGTCAATCAATGTTTGAAAATGATTCGATTTTAGGAACAAGAGATCCTATTGAGCTTCCGTTTTTAGCTAGTCCGGGATCTATAATTCATCAAATATTAGCTCTTGATTTACAGGGCATTCTGATGTCTTTATCGACAGGTTTTGTCCCAATGGACTTTTCATCTATTTCCGGTTCGGGTATAGATTCCTATGGGCATGTGGCTAATGTTGAAGGGCCAGGATTTTTAACTTTCGAAGGCGATAAATTGGCCGTAAAAGCACCTGATAATTATGTATGGGGATATAGTGATACCTACAAATATCTAAATAAAACTGAAACCGGTGTTGATATTGTAGAAAATGGAACTGTTATTAAATCAGTTCCAGAATCTGAAATTAAGAATTTAAATTTCTCCAGTCAATATTTTGACAATGAGACAATCAGAAGCTGGTATAATTATGATGCTTCTGTTGGGTCAATTTTTACACTTGAAAAAGGAATGTCCGATTTTTCTGATGGAAGAAACGACATCAGTTCAGCTGATGTGCCAAAAATATTCGGTCAGGATGTAGTGGATTATGCTGCTGAGTATCCAACTGGTTCTCCTATATTGTTATATTCCGGTAATTATACTGAACAACCTGGTGAAGTTTATGGTACCTCATTAGGTTCCCACCCTGAATACGGAGATGGAACCCGGGAAATAAATGCAAGACAGTTTGTCGAAGCATGGAACGGAACAGTTATCCCACCTAACTCCACTAGTAGTGGTAAAGATTATGTATACTTTGAATCTGCAAATGATGCACAAGCACCTGGTGGAAGTGCAGCACACGGTGTATGTCCTCCTGCAAGAGCTTTAAGGGCTGCAGTCACTGCTGAAGGATTTGATTTACCTGTAGGTATGTGCTGGGATGAAGATGCAGTATTGTTCGGATACAATCCGGCACAAGGTATTTTAGTATATAATAACCACGATTACCCAGTCAAATTAAATATGTGGGTTGAAGGTGAAGGTACTGGTATGGGTATCTATGCACAAATTATAAGATATATTCCAAATGAGTGAATATATCATTCTTTTACTTTTTTTATGTCAATCTCAACTATCATTACAGCCGCTGGAAAGAACTCCAGAATGAGAAGAGATCAGATTTCTCGAAACATCGAATTAAAAAATAAACTTATTTTGCCCTTTAAAAATAAGACGGTTATAGAGACAACAATTGATAATGCATTATCTGCAAATGTAGATGATTGTATTGTGGTACTTGGCCATTATTCTAGTGAGATTAAAGAAGCAATTTTTGATAATTATAAAGACTCTGTAAAATTCATAGAAAATAATCCTGTTGATGTAGGTTTATCAGTATCTCTTTTCAATGGATTGTCAAATACCGATTCTGAATTTGCATTATGCATAACTGCCGACCAACCGACAGTATCAACAGAAACATTCAATAGGATGATTGAAGTTAGTCAGAATTCACAAGACCCTTACAGGACAATATCAATTTTAAGAAGAAGAAAAACAGGTCTTTTAGACACTGCTGAAGGATTGGGGATGCCTTTCGTTGCACCGCGTGAAAATTTAATGAAATATTTGGAAAATGAGGATGATAACCTTAATCCGATTTTAAGGAAAATATTTGCGGACGGCTATATGTTTTATGGAATAAAAGAAAAAAATGAAGAAGAATTAATTAATATTAATCATTATGATGATTATTTAAAGCTTTTAGATTGATTCTAAACCTGAAATAACCTCTTCGATTTTAGCTTTACTAATACCAACGGTCATTTCATTGTCTTTAATATCAGCCGCTTTTCTGGAACCATCACAACCTAAAGTGAAATTAACTCCTTCGCTTAGGTATGGATTTGCAAATGCGTCTCCACATAGTGATTGGATACCTGCAAATGATGGGTTGATCTTTTCACCAGTTTTGTAAACGATACTTTGAGCAAGTTTCATTCCGCCAACTGGTTCAGTTATGACTTGGATAACGTCTGCTTCAAAATCAGCTTCATCCAATGGAGCATATATGATTCCCCAACTGATGTCTTTGATAATTGAAAGTTTGCTGGTTAAATTTTTAGCGGTTTCTAAATCTTGGAATCTGCCTAATGAGAAATATTTTTCTCCATTAGCTAATTTTTCAGGCATATCTCTAAGTCCTATAGCACCTGCTCCTCCCAAACACATTTGTTGGTCAATAGTTGAATAGAATGTATCTCCTAAAGAAGCTTTTCTAACCATTTCACAGTGTCTGATTTTTTCGTCGATTAAATCGATGCCATCAGGCAAGTCATCTTCAGTTTTAATTAATTTCATTGCAACAGGTTTTGCATCGAGCTTAATTTTACTTTCGATAACTTCACAATATTTTTTATTTGTTTCTAAATTAGTCATACAATCGCCTAATATTATATTGTTTTAAGGAATTTTAAAGTCTTTTGTTTTAACACTGTTATTTTTACAGAATGTCTTAAAATCGCATGCACTGCAAGTTCTTTCATCGGAATCTGCTTTCCAGGAGTCCTGTATTTTACACCCGTTCATTTCTTTAATCAATGAATTCTCAATATTGGCCACAACGCTGTCGAACTTTAAAAGAGCATTATCCTGTTCTTTTTCATCAACATTGATTATCCTGATGGATCTCTCAATTTTAAAGTCATTGCTTAATTCAGGGGCTTTGTCTTCTTCCTGCCATTTTTCAATTAGTCTAACATCATTTTCATATTCATATCCAACATCAGTTAAATTGTTGTTCAATTCGTCTTTAATCAAGACCAAATCCTCTTTTGATGGAACCAATTCATTTAAATAGAAAATAATTCCGGCAACTATTGGCTTTGCATCCTCTTGTTTTGACCTAAGCCATGAATATGTTAGTATCTGCTGTTTATGAGTCTCCCATTTGTCTTCAGCTTTGGAGTCAATCATTTTTAAAGGAGGCCTTTTCATTCCCTTATAGTCGATAATTATTTCATAGTCATCTCCATCGCTGAATTTTGAAATTCTTTTTTGAAAATCAGAATCCTTTTTAAGGAATTCAATTATTTTATTGTTAAAATTATCCAAAGTGCTTTGTTCTAAGCTTTTATTAATTTTCATAGAGGTTAATACATCAACAACTCCATTAATACCATAATAATTGGATCTGCTTGTATGCTCGTTGTAATCGGGCATTTTACGAATGCCTTTGATTAAAAGCTCTGAAGAGTCAATTAATGGGAATAAATGTTTTCCCCAAATGTTTATGGCCCTTTCAGCTCTGGCACTGGCCAATTTCTGGTGGTCATGCTCATTCAAATCGTCAATTGTCAAATCCTTGTCCGGCTGATTCAATATGCTGAAAAACAAATCTTCATCGTGAGGATAAAGTCCTCTGACCTGCAATCTCAAGTCTATTAGCTCTTCAATCGGTCTGATATCTCTTTTCCAGTCCCATGGGAATTGTGTCTGTTCCTGTTTCCATTGTATGTATGCTTCTTCAAGCACTCCGTGAATAAATTCTCCGAACCATCTCTGGACAGGTTTTGAAGGAGGCAATGTTCCCTTATTCTGATATCTGTACTGCAAATTGCATGTTAAAAATGACAATAGGTCTCCGGTTAGGCTATATTCCGGAATCATGTATGATTTAGATCTTGACGGTAACTTCATAATCAAACCTCCTATATAAGATAAATCTCATTAAATCCAACATATTCTTCATCCCTGCTCCATCCAAGAGCGACATTCGGTATATCATAATGATTGTTTTTATTGGTATAACCTTCAATAGCTGAGTTAAGGCCAACCAATAACAAAACACTTTCAGCTCTTGAAAATGCAACAAAATACAGTCTTGTTAAGTCATCAAAAGATCTGTCCTTTTCACTTCTGTCATTTTTACCAATTGAGCTGTATTGTCTTATAGTGTCTTCAATGGTAGCTTCATCCTTGAGGGTTTTAGGAAATCTCAATCTTTGAGTCTTGATATTATTGGTTTTAAACCTGGAGCCTACATCAACAACGACCAATGGGAACTCCAATCCCTTGGATTGGTGGATTGATAAAACATTCACCCTATCATCAGGCAGAGTTTCAAGCAGTGATTCATCAATGCTGACTCCTCCGGTTGATAATGGGATGAAAATATTCCAGATGGCCTCAAGCACGGAATCTCTTTCCTGTTTCGGACTTCTAAATGAGATATTTGAATGGTAATCATTGAAAAATCCGGTTTGAGTAATTGATTTGGTAATTGCCTCCAGATATACGATTCCTTCAACATCATCCTGCAATTCTTCAATCCAAGTTGTTATTTTATATGCAAGTTCCATAAGACTCGCTGATTTTGGCCATTCATCATATCCCCTTGGCCTTCTAATCTGCCATGATGTAACGAATTGTGATAATGTAATAGGTTCTCTTGGCTCAGGATTTAGTTTTATATATTCTTGGGCTTTCACTCTCCAGCGTCTCATGTTTCTCTTGGCCAGGTTTGGAATTGTCTTATCTGAATTTTGGAAGCTGGATTCGGGGTCTATGCATTCTAGAATTAAACCGCAGAACACTCCTACAACATCAATGTCTTGAAGGTCAATTCCTCTTGGATTGAACATTTCAATTGGATTATTAAATCGTTTGAGATTTCTTCTTAAAAAGTATAAGAATGAACGCTTTCCGTATTGGAGCTCTTTTGGTGAGTATGAAAGGATTGCAATATCTGAAGCGGAACCGTAGTCGCTATCCAATTTGAGTGTTATCTTCTTGACTTCTTTTCCTTCTCTTATTTTTTGACTTTTTATTTGCTGCAATCTTGCAATGCTGATTTCGCCATTCACTTTTTCATAATATTCCTTGTCCAGAACTTCTAAAACTTTTAATTGGCATTCTCCTTTATTCACCAATTTATTTATTAATTTAGCCAAATCCACTGCAAGCATTTCAGGGTTATTCCTGAACATTCCTAAAATAGGCATTTTATCCTTTTCAAAATCAGGAGCAATAATTTTTGGCTTGTTTTCCACTCTTGCGTTTTGATATTCCTTGTCAAGTTCTGCAAACTGATTGCAGTGTTCAATAATGTTTTCTGTTGAACGGTAGTTTGTTCTTAAGTTGATTTCTTCAACATCAATGCCTAACCTTTCTTTGATACGTTTTTGATAATTTGTAAACAGATCTACTGTCGCTCCCCTAAACCGGTAAAGGGACTGGTCATCGTCACCTACAACGGTTATGTTTCCATCATTTTCAAGCGCTGATTTTGCTATTGTAAAGTAGATGTCCTCCTGAATCAGATTGGTATCCTGATATTCATCAATCAATACAATCTTTATTTCATCCATAAAGGTTTTTAAATCGCCGTTTTTTAGTTTTTTGAGGAACTTTGATTCAAGCATTGCAAAATCAATTGTATTTCTATTTTTAAGGGTTGTTTCATATTCTTTTATGCATTCAAGTGCAAGGCGAGCGCCGCTTCCCTTCTGTGTTTTTTCATACAATTCATTGAAGTCTACTTGGTCATAATAGATTCTATTTTTAATTTCAATGAGAATTTCGCTTAGTTTAGAGGGTTCTTCAATTTTTTCCTTTCCGCTTAGTTCCTTCAGGTATTCAACCAGCTCCTTGTTAAGGTATTTTTCACCATCAATAAGGATTTTTATCATTGCAGAGTTTGCAACAAACTCTTCAATAACAATTGCCTGATTTTCCCCAGGTTTTTTATAGTCTCTAAGTAATTCTTCGGCTATGCTGTCTGTTGTACCGATGTTTATCTGGTTAAAATCAATCCTATCTATTTTTAGGATATTTTCAAAGTTATCATCATCCATGTTATCTATTAGATAATTTTTAATCTCATCTCCCCAACCGAGTATTCTGGAGTATAGTTCATCGGCAGCTTTTCTTGTAAATGTTGTGGCCAATATCTCATTAGGATTAACGTCATCGACAAAAATGTATTTGAGTATTTTAAGAACCATTACTGTTGTTTTTCCAGATCCTGGACCGGCTACAATGAAAAGGGATTTGTTGGGTGGTGATAATATTGCTTTTTTCTGGTCCTGATTTGAAGAGATGTCTCTTTTTAATATATTCACGACAACATCTTCAAATTCCTCATATGAAATCATTTTTTCCCTCTAAATTTAATATATTTTAATTTTTATTAATATGTTATTAATAAATTAATTGAGAGAGCATTTGAAAGGTACTAAAGGTTTCAAAGAATTGCTCCATTTTCAACTATTCATTCTTGATTTAAAAAAATCAAGGTATTTTTGTATTATGGGTGTAAAATGAATTTGAATGAATGTAATTTTGCCATTGAACAAGTTATATATATTTTAAGCGTCAAATTTCTTTTTATGGAAGAAATTAATTTTCTTCCGTAATATGCATAAATAAGTTAGAGACAATTTTGTTTCTAACTTACTCTTTTTGAAATACACGAATAGTTTAAATATTATTTCAACTTAAATATAATTATTGATTTTTATTTTAGCTGATATTATGTCTGAGGTTAACAATATTGACATGTTTAAAAATGATGTGAGATATAGGGAAAATATCGCTCATATTGAAACAATACCAGCTAAAAAAGCTAGTTTTAAAAAGGTCGATAATTTAGATGATAAAATAATCAGCTATCTTGATTCAAAAGATGCAAAGCTTTATAAACATCAGGCAGATGCATATGAAGCCATTAAAAACGATGAAAACGTTATTATAACAACTCCAACAGCATCAGGCAAAACGTTGGCATTTAATTTGCCGATTATGGAGACCATGATAGGGGATGAAAAGGCAACTGCCCTTTACATTTATCCTGCAAAGGCCCTGTCCAATGACCAGTTGCACGTTTTGGAAGATCTGGAAAGGGAATTGGACATTAAAATCAATCCCCGCACATATGATGGGGACACGCCAAGAAATGAAAAGAAGGGTATCCGTGAAAAATCAAGGATTGTCTTAACAAATCCATACCAGCTGCACCTAATTTTATCATGGCACCACCAATGGTCAAGATTTTACAAGAATCTTAGATACATAGTAATTGATGAGGCACATTACTATAAGGGTGTTTTCGGATCAAACGTTGCATTTTTAATCAAAAGGTTAAAGAGGATAGCTAACTTTTACGGTTCATATCCACAGTTTATCCTGTCTTCGGCAACTTTGGCTAATCCGTTGGAATTGGCGAATAGATTGACAGGTGAAGAGTTTTTATTAATTGATGAGGACACATCACCAAGCGGTGAAAAGGACTTTATTTTATATAATCCATTTAAAAATTATGTAAGAAACAAGGTTTATACCCAAAATACTCCATCGGTTCACATGGAAACAGAAAACATATTCATGTACTTGATGCTGAAAAACATCCAAACATTGTGTTTTACCGTTTCAAGAAAAACCACAGAACTCATTGCCATGTGGGCTAAAAAGGACATGACTCAAGTGAAGGGTAAACTGGCCCATAGAATAGCCGCATATAGGGCAGGCTATCAGGCTCAGGAAAGGCGTGAAATAGAAGAAGGCCTTAAAAGCGGAAAATATTTGGGAGTTACATGTACAAACGCACTGGAACTTGGAATAAATATAGGCTCACTTGATGCAGTTATCATTTCAGGTTATCCCGGAACAATGATTTCAACTTGGCAACAGTCAGGAAGAGCTGGAAGAAGCAATCAAAAATCAATTGCTATTCTAATCGCTTTTGAAAACCAGTTAGATCAGTATTTCATGAACAATCCTAAGTTTTTCTTTGATAAGCCACATGAAAATGCAATCATTGACTTGTCCAATCCAATCCTGCAGGAAGCTCACCTGTTGTGTGCTGCTAAAGAATTGCCTATAAAAATAGGGGAATGCGAAAAATATTTCGGCATCGATGAGGAAATATTGGATGATTTGGTTTCTAAAAAATACCTTCATGAAAACCACAGGGGAGACTATATGTATCCCTATGATGATAATCCTGCAATGGACCATTCACTTGACCAGATTTCCTCTGAAGAATTCAAAGTAATGAATAATGGAAGGCTTTTGGAGACAATGGAACGTTCCCAGGTTTATAGGGAAGCGCATGAAGGAGCCATTCTAATTAATAAGGGAGACACATATGTTGTCAATAGCATTAATTTGGCCAGGGGTTATGTGAACGTTTCACAGCAAACCGTGGATTACCATACTATGGTTTTGAACAAAACCGAGATTAACATTAGAAAGAAATTGTCCAAAACCAAATATGGAAAACTAACAATCAACTTCGGTGAGCTAACCGTAAGCGAAGATTACTTCAAATATAAGAAAATGCACTTTTCAAAACCTATTGGAACATATCCTCTGGATTTACCTCCTTTAAAGTTTAATACAAAAGGGTTATGGTTTACAATTCCAAAAAGAGTAAAGGATACTTTGGATGACATGTTTCCAAATGAAGAAGAGGTATTCCAAGGGGGGCTTCATGGAGCAGAACATGCACTTATCGGTCTATTCCCGCTCCATACAATGTGTGACAGGTTTGACATAGGTGGATTATCAACCAACTACCATGAGGATACGCAGGAAGCAACAATCTTTATTTATGATGGTTATGAAGGAGGAATAGGCATCTGTGAAAAGGCGGTTGATGTTTTTGTTGATCTTTTAAATTCTACAATTGATTTATTGAACAATTGCTCTTGCCAAAGCGGATGTCCATCATGCATTTACTCTCCGAAATGCGGAAATGATAATAAACCGCTTCACAAAAATGCCACAAAGTATATTCTTGAATATATGAAAAAACTGATTTCCAAAGATGTTGAAGGCGAAAAGGAAGAGGTCATCGTTGAAGAGATAGTTGAAAAATCAAGCGAAATGGATGAAGCATATGAATTATATGAAAAGCAGGATTATTCAGCTTCAAAAGATATCCTGAACAATATTTTATCTAATGATAAGCATAATGTTGATGCGCTAGTCCTGATGGCACAAATATTATTTGACCAAGACCAAAGGGATATTTCTTTGCTGTTTACAAGAAAGGCATTGGCTATTGATAAGGCAAATGAAAAGGCCAATGAACTGGAAGTTTTGCTGACGGATAGGTCTTCAAAAAAAGAGGAAATAGTTTTGGATTCTATGGATGATGTCGATACGTTGTATGAAGAGGCATATGATTTATACGAACAGGGCGATTTGGATACCTCGGCCGAAATTCTTGAAAAGATAATAGGTTTCGACGATAGAAATCCAGAAGTGCTTGCCTTAATGGGGCTGATTTATTATCATTCTGGAATATTTCCGAAGGCGGTAGAATATTACAGAAAAGCCAGTAAAATAAATAAAGATGGTGAAATGGTCAACGAATTGAAGATAAGGATTTCTTAAGGAGATCATCCATATGGACTGAAACCCTCTTCGAAATGTTTGCAAACTTTTTTTAATTCTTTAGAAATATCAATTTGCTGAGTGCAAAAGTCAATGCAGGTTCTACAATCATCACAGGCACTGGCAGGTACCTTTTCATCAGCTAACTTATCGAAATATAATTTGTAGATGTTGGATTCGGGCTGGTTTTTGCTAGTATTGTATAGATGGAAGTATTCTTGAATTGGAATCATTTCAGGACAAACATCAATGCAGTATCCGCATTCGCTGCATGGAACGGCGAGTGTTGATTTGAGTTTTTTTGCCATTTTTTCAAGAAATTCTTGTTCTTCATTGCTTAAAACTTCAAAATTTTCGTATGTGTTGCAGTTATCCATTAAATCATCCATTTTGTTCATGCCGCTTAGAACAATTTTGACATGATCAAGTGATGCGCAGAATCTAATTGCAAGGCTGGCTATCGTTTTATCGGGATTAAACTCCTCAAAATCATTTCTTATTTCATCAGAAGGATTTACAATAACCCCTCCTTTTAGAGGTTCCATAACATAAACATCCAGTCCATGTTCAACGCACAGGTCATAGCATTTATGGGCTTCAATTGATGGGTCTTCCCAATCAAGATAGTTGAGCTCAAGCAAGGCCACATCAAGGATTTCACCATATTCGTCAAGGACTTCCTTTAATAAATCTGATTTTTCATGGAAACTGATTCCAATTTCTTTTGCAACACCTTTTTCTTTCATTTTTTTAATGTATTCAAAGGTATTGGCATTCATTGCATTTTTAAGCCATGGAACATTAATATTGTGAATTAAAAATACGTCAAAATAATCGATTCCAAGCCTTTCAAGCATTTCATTTACAAATTTGTCGTTGTCCTCTTCGCAGGTTAGTGCCCAGGTTGGCATTTTATCACAAATTTTAAATGATTCACGAGGATATCTCTCAACGACAGCCTTCCTGATTGCCACTTCACTCATTCCATTGTGATAAGCGTATGAGGTATCAAAGAAGTTAAAGCCTTTTTCCATGTAGATATCGACCATTTGGTCAAATAAGTCCTGGTCGATTGATGTTGGGTCATTTTCATCGGTTTTCGGAAGCCTCATGCAACCAAAACCGAATTTTGATTTGTAAGTCATAATGCTATCTCCAATATAATTTTTAATTTGTAAAATATTTAAGTATTGTTAATTGCAAAATTAATGAATTAACAACTTTTAATATTTTTTGTAGGTTTTTATTCATTTTCATATTCTTTTTGACCATATTCATTAAAAAAATTTTCTTTGTTTAGTTTTTTGATATTTTTTTTTTGATATCATTCTATTCGTTATGAAGTCATTGTTATATCGATTAATAAATGTAATATATATTGGACATTATTTAATTGATTTTGTAAATTTGTTAAATATTATGGAAATTGTTTTAAACATTACTAATTATTTTTTAACAAATAGAAAAATTTATAAATATTATTCAATTAAAATAGGATTAAGTCAGTATTTATTATTAACATCATTTTTATTAATAATGTTAATTTTGAATAGTGGCTTAATTTTAGAGGTGACAAAAAATGGCAACTTTTAAAGGATTTGCAATGAAGAAAATAGGAGAAACCGGCTGGGTCGAAAAAGAAGTTCCTGAATGTGGACCAATGGATGCAATTATTAAACCTACTTGTGTATCCCCATGTACTTCCGATATTCACACAGTATGGGAAGGCGCAATCGGTGAAAGAACTGATATGATTTTAGGACACGAAGCAGTTGGTGAAGTTGTTGAAGTAGGTAGTTTAGTTACCAAATTTAAACCTGGGGACCGTGTAATCGTTCCAGCTATTACTCCTGACTGGGATGATGAAGCAGCACAAAGAGGATTCCCTTCACAAACAACCGAACCTCTTGGTGGTTGGAAATTCTCCAACTTCAAAGATGGTGTATTCGGTGAAAGATTCCACGTAAACATGGCAGATGCAAACCTAACATTCATACCAGACGGATTATCCGATGAAGGTGCAGTAATGTTAACCGACATGTGGTCAACCGGTATGATGGGATCAGAAAACGCTGACATTCCATTAGGTGGATCAGTACTTGTTATCGGTATTGGTGCAGTAGGTCTTTCAGCTATTGCTGGTGCAAAATGTTTAGGTGCAGGTAGATTATTCGCAGCAGGTACCCGTCCAGTTTCCGTCGAAGTAGCTAAAAAATACGGTGCAACCGACATCATTAACTACAGAGAAGGACCAATCGACGAACAAGTAAGAGAACTTACCGACGGCGCAGGTGTTGACTCCGTAGTTATCGCAGGTGGTAACTTAGAAAACACATGGGCTGAAGCAATCAAATCTGCAAAAGCAGGAGGAACCGTATCCAACGTAAACTACTTAAGTGGTGCTGACAACGTATTAATCCCACGTGTAGAATGGGGTTGCGGTATGTCTAACATCAACATTAAAAACGGATTATGTCCTGGTGGAGCAGTAAGGATGGAAAGACTTGCTGACTTAGCATTAGCAGGTAGACAAGACCCTGAATTATTAGTTACCCACAAATTCAAAGGCCTTGAAAAAATCGAAGATGCTCTTTACTTAATGAAAGAAAAACCTAAAGACTTAATCAAACCTGTAGTAATGTTAGATCTCGACTAAACATGTTTTATGTAATGATTAAATTCATTACATATTATTTTCTTTTTTTTTAAGGTGATATTAATGAAGGTTAGTGTTATCGGCGGAACAGGTCCACAAGGACTTGGAATCGCAGAAAGATTGGCTATTGCTGGTGTTGAAGTAATTGTTGGTTCCAGAAAAGAAGAAAAAGCATTGGATGTTGTTGCAAAAGCTAAAGAAGAATTAGCAGACTATGATTTAAATATGGTTGGAATGGCAAACGAAGATGCTGCAAAAGCAGGAGATGTATTAATCCTCACAGTACCTTTAGCCGCTCAAAAACCTACTGTTGAAGGAATCAAAGAATTCTGTACAGACAAAATAGTCATGGATGCAACAGTACCATTAGAAACCGCAATTGGCGGAAAACCATTCAGATTCGTTGACCTAATGGAAGGATCAGCTGCTGAAAGAACCGCTAAGATTCTTGAAGGTACTGGTGCAAAAGTAATCTGCGCATTCTGTAACATTTCAAACTCACACCTCTCAAACATCCCGGAAGAAATCGACTGTGACTGTTTGATTGCAGGTGATGACAAGGAAGCAAAAGAAATCGCAGCAGAAATAATTGACAAGATTCCTGGAATTAAGACAATCGACTGTGGAATACTTGAAAAAGCAAGAATAATCGAGAAAATCACTCCATTATTAATTGGATTAAACATTAAATACAAATCCCATTATGGTGGTTTAAGAATTACTGGAATTAAATTTTAAGAATGTTTTCGTGTGAAAGTAGATAGAATAGATAATTATTTATTGCACTCTCAACCTTTGTAATCTTTCAAATTCACAAATAATGTCTATTTTATCTATCTTTCATTTTTAATAAATTTTAATAAGAGTAAGATATAAATTATTAAACAGGTGGAAAATATGATAATTGTTTTAGCAAAAGCTATTCCAAATGATGAATCTGCAAAAGAAAAGGTCATTGATTTTGCACAAGATTTAATCACTAAATCTAAATTAGAAGATGGGAATGTAGATTATAATTTATTTGCAAACACTGGTGACGGTTCATTGATGTTTGTAGAACAATGGGAATCCAAGGAAATTTTAGGAAAACATTTACAAACTGAACATTTCCTTAATTTCGGTAAAAACATTGATGGATTACTTGCTGCAGATCTTGAAATAAACGTTTTTGATGCAGACGCTACTGATTTATAATTTGATTGGTTAATTTTTTAACCAATATCTTTTTTTTAATTTCAATATTATTACTTCAATATTACTCAAATATTAAATACTTTTATAAATTAACAAAACAATATTTATAATATTAATATTTATAGTAAAGGAGTAGTAAAATGCACGAATTATCTATGGCTCAGGGTATTATTAATGCAGTACTAGATACTGCTGAAGCAAATAATGCAACTGAGGTTAATGAAGTAACTGTTGAAGTCGGTAGGTTAGCCATGATTAATCCCGAACAATTACAGTTCATATTAGGAGTATTGATTGAAAATACTATAATGGAAGATGCAGAAATTAATTTTGAAGAAATTCCTGCTGAAATCAAATGCTATGATTGTGACTTTAACGGTGAAGCTATTCTTGATGATAAAGACCATTACGCACCGATGGTTAAATGTCCAAAGTGCGATAGTCTCAATGTAGAAACCTTAAACGGTAAAGACATTGTTGTTAAAAATATTGTTATAGAAAAACCTGATGATGCTTAAATTATAGGAGATGAAAAAATGCACCAAATAGCAGATGTAGAAGTAGCAAAAAACATTATGGACGCTAATAAAAAATTAGCTCACAAAAATTTACATAAATTAGAAGATAATGGGATATTCTGTGTTGATTTTGTCGGAGCAATCGGTTCTGGTAAAACAACTCTTGTAGAAGAAATTATTGATAATACTGATTATAAAATAGGCGTTTTAGCCGGGGATGTAATATCCAAATTTGATGCAGGACGTATTGAAAAGCATAATGTTCCTGTCGTCGGTTTGAATACAGGTAAAGAGTGCCACTTGGATGCACATTTAGTAGGTCATGGACTTGCAGATTTACCATTGGATGACTTGGACATGGTTATCATTGAAAACGTCGGTAACTTAATCTGTCCTGTTGACTTTGAACTCGGTTCACATTTAAGAATTGTTGTTGTAAGTGTTACTGAAGGTGATGATACTGTAGAAAAACACCCAATCATTTTCCAAACTTCCGATGTGGTTGTAATCAACAAGGTGGACCTTGCAGATGCAGTAGGTGCAGATGCTGATAAAATGGTCTGTGATGCTCAAAAATTAAATCCAAATGTGAAAGTTATTAAATCAAGCTTAAAAGAAGGAATAGGCTTAGATGAAATCATTGCAGCTATTGAAGAAGCTATGAACAGTTAATTTTAATTTAATGTGGTGGTTCTTATGAAAGTATGGATAGATATTTCAAATGCACCTCATGTTAGGTTCTTTAAGGATGTAATTAAATACTTGGAGGCTGAAGGTGAGGATGTAATTGTTACAGCAAGGCAATTTGGTGATATCCATAAATTAATGGAAATGTATGATATAGACTTCATATCTGTCGGAAAACATGGTGTAAGTCTTTATGATAAGTTGAAGGAAAGCACTTCAAGAGTTTATAATCTTGTCGATGTTATACATGATGAAAAGGTGGATGTTGCCCTTAGCAAGCATTCTATAGAGCTTCCTAGAATCTCATTCGGTTTAGGAATTCCTAGTTTGTACGTTTTAGACAACGAACATGCCCTTGCGGCCAACAAGTTAACATTGCCTTTATGTGACAGAATAATTACTCCAAAAATCATTGACATGTGGAAACTAATGAAATTCGGTGCAGACCCAAACACTATCATTTCTTATGACGGAACCTCCGAATTAATGCATTTTAAAAGTTTCAAATACAATGATAATGTATTTGATGATTTAAATCTTAATTTAAAACATCGTAAAACAATTCTAATGAGGCCTGAACCTTCACTTGCATCATATCTTGATGCGGATTGCAGAAAATCAGTCTTATCTCCTATTGTTGATGAGTTGAAGAATGTGGCGAATATCTTGATTTTGCCAAGATTTAAAGAACAATCCGAAATTTTTGAAGGAATAGATAACGTTTCAATCTTAAAACCTCCGGTCGATACTTCAAGCTTAATCAAAAAATGCGATTTGGTCATTGGAGCCGGTGGAACAATGAATAGGGAAGCCGCAATATTGCAAACCCCTGTAATTTCATGTTATCCTGGTGAAACTTTATCTGTTGATCAGTACTATATCAACAAGGGTTTGATGTTCAGGTCAATTGATACTGATGAGGTTATCAATAAGGCATTGGATTTTATTGTTAATCCTCATGAGAAAATCGATGTTGAAACTGATGACTTGTTCCAGGTAATTATTGATAATTTATATGATTTGGCAAAAAATGGTAAATAGTTATTTATATTAAAATAATCTAATATTTTATTGATAATTAAATTAATTTTTTATGGGCTGGTAGCTCAGATGGTAGATCGTCGCCTTGGCATGGCGGAGGCCCCGGGTTCAAATCCCGGTCAGTCCATTTATATTTAAAAATAAAAAGAGAATTGTGATTAAATTATGTTATTAATTGCTCAAAACCATTTTCAATTAATTGTAGAAGTTGCAGCAATGCTTTTTGTTACATTAGTATTTTGTCTTAACTTAATACCTTTGTCACTTAGTGTAGTAACCTTTTTATCATTATTCATAATGGGAGGTTTCACATTAGTTTTCGGAGCAGATATTGCGCTTCTTGTGATTTCTTCAAGTCAAGCAGAATTTACTCACCCGTTCGGTCCAATAGCATTATTGGGTGCTGTCACTGCATTAGCTTCACTGAAAGTGATGAAAGAGTCGGGCGTAGATATACGGCCTTTAAGAAGATTTGTAATATTGTTCCTTATTGGAATCACCGTTTTCGGTGGATTAATGCACAGGTCATTTTTAATATTATGGATATTAGGTTTATTCTTGGGTTACTTAATTATTTCAGAATCCTTCAGGGAAAAATCAGTATTCACATTAAAAAGGGTATTGTTATTTATTGGTGCTGCCGGAGCAGGATTTCTTCTTTTAGAAGCTGTAGCTCGTGTAACAGGCATGACAATCTTTTCACCACTCTTAAGGTTAGGTAGGATTGAGCAATACTCCTTATCAAGTATTAAAATGGTATTGAATAACCTGCAATTAATTGGACATAATGCAAGAGCATCCTATTGGGGTGCGGAAGGAACGGCATTTGCTGAAGGTTATATTACGTTGCCGATGCAATTGGTTTTATTCTTTGGATTGCCATTCCCAATGTTCTTTGGTGTGCTAGTTAACCAAAAGGATACAATTGACTATATGCTTCCAGGTATTTTCGGTTATGGTTTCGACTTTGGAATTTTAGGGCTTGTCGCTTTGATTGCATTCGTACTGGGAACTATAATCATAGGTTTTAAAATATTGACAATGTACAGAGAGAAAAGAGAGAAAAATAATAAGAAGTATCTTGGAAGAGAAGTATTGTTAACTGGTGCCTTAGCAGCATTCTGTGCACAAGCTTTAATAGGATTATTCGTATTTAACAGATCCATCAACGGTATGGCATTATTGACATTCCTGTTTATCGGTACATTGATTTTAGCTAATGTTGTTACATTGAAATCACGTTCATAGAGGTAGTAATATGAAAGCTTTAATATTGCTTGGATGTCCTGAAACTCCAGCTCAGACTCCAATGGCTGTTTATGTGTATAATAAATTAAATAAAATGGGTTATGATACTGCAATCGCTGCAAATCCTGCAGCTTCTAAATTAGTAAAGATATCTGATCCTGAAGGTTTTTATAATCTTAATTTAATGGATTTGGAAAGAACTTTAGGAGATATCAATGAAGGAGATTATGATTTATTGGTTGGTTTTGTCCATAAGGATGCGGCAGCATCATTTTTCGTAACCTTTGAACAGATTCTTCAAACCAAATCTCTTGCACTTGTTTTCTCAAGAGATGCGGATGAAGTGGCTGAATTTGTAAGCATGATTGAAGAAAGCGGAAGCAATGCCAAAATTGTTTCTGTAAGAGCTTTCCATAATCCTTCTCCAATTAAAGTTAAATTTGATAAAGCTATAAAGGAGTTTGAATAAATGTCATTCTGTTTAGATACATATCTTCAACAATCCGATAACTATGAAATTCATGCGGCAAGAGCAGGTTTTAAAGACTGTGCAATGATTATCAGGTATAAAGCTGAGGATATAGTTTACATCAAGCCTGGTGATGAAGTTTTGGGCGTTAGAGTTATTGGTATCCCACCAATTCCAATTGGATTTGACCATGAAAAAGGAACTGTTTTTCTACCTTATACTAAACCTTGCCATGGTACTTCTGTAGTTGAACTTCCAATTGATGAAGAAGAAGTTGAAAAAATAAGGAAGCTAGATACCGGTAATAAAAAATGAAATCAACTGTTGTAGGTAGTTTTCCGGCTGAGGAAAGCTCACCATCTAATTTTAAGGATAAGCTGTTAAAGGCTTTTGGTTCATATGATCCGTTCAAAGATGCAATTAAGGCTAGTGTCATTGCTCAACTTGATGCAGGAGTGGATATAATCTCAGATGGTCAAGTTAGAGGTGACATGGTTTCTATTTTTACAAAATACATTCCTGGAATGAAGATTGAGGATGGAAATACATTCATTGTCGGAAAAATCAGAAATCCAACCCAGGAAATTTCCATTAAAGACTTGCAGTATGCCAAAAAGGTGATGAGGGAGTATTATGGAGGTCAAATTCCGGAAGGCTGCGGAGTGAAAGGAATCATTACAGGCCCTAATACAATTGTTCATTCATCCAGAATTCAGGCTTTTTATAAAAACAAGGAAGATGCAATCATTGATTTGGCACATTCATTGAAATTTGAAGTTGATGCAATAGCCAAAAAAGTAGAACCCGTCTATATACAGGTTGATGAACCTTTCTTGTCTACAGGGATGGTTGATATGAAAACTGCCCGTGAAGCTATCGGCATTCTTAAAGATGGACTTGAAGTTCCTTTGGCGATGCATGTATGTGGTCTTTTGAATGATGCATTTAAGGATTTGACCACATTTGATATTGACATTTTAGATATGGAGTTTGCGGGAAACAACGTTAATCTCGGTGTTCTTGAGCAGAATGCTTCATTGCTTAAAAATAAGAAAGTAGGTTTTGGCTGTGTTGATTCATCCGTCAATGAAGTCGATAATGTTGAAGATGTTGAAAACTTAGTCAAAAAAGCTATTGATATTGTTGGCAAGGATAATTTACTTTTGGATCCTGATTGCGGATTGAGAAGAGCTCCGAAAGATGTTGCATTTGAAAAGTTAAGATTGATGAATGAAATTAGGGACAAATATAATTAAAAAATTATTTTTTAAGGTATTTTCTTAGTATTGAACCTATTTTTCTAAGAGGTTTTGTAATCTTCCATGAATTTGATGAAAGCAATGTGTTTACTTGGGCTTTTAATCGCTGGTTTTCCTGATACAGGACAGTAGCAGACTCATTATCATAATAAGACAATACACTCTTATCACTTGATAATGTAACACTTTCTGGTGCTCCTGGAACAGTACTCATAGAGTAGATGATAAAGTTGTCGAATCGCATGCTACTTCCATCGTTTAATCTGAATCCGATACGGAGGTTGCCTGTGAATGTTCCTGTCCAGGTTAAATCTGATTTGTAGACATTATCAACATAGTAGTTGATGCGGTCGGTTAGGACTTCGACTTTTACATGATAGGATTTCTTGTTCTGTGATACTATCTGGAATTTCTTGTTGACTGTTGTTGTTCCGTTTGTTACATGTATGAATGCGTTTCCGTATGGGTTTTCGACGTCGAATTCGAAGCTGAATGGTGGTGTGTATTGTAGGCATTGTGTTAGATTGGTTGCGGTTCCGGTTTTGTCTGCGAGGTAGAATCCAGCGGAACTTACATTACAACTCATTGTTCCTTCATTGTCGATTATGATACGGTTGTAGTGGTTGTAGAATTTGCCGTCTTGGAATAAGCAGTCTTTTATTAGGTGTTTTGTGTTGCAGTTTTGGTTTACTTGGGCTTTTAATCGCTGGTTTTCCTGATACATTTCTGAGTCTTCAAGCTCATCGTAATAGGCCATCATATTTTTAGATGTTATTCCATTTGCCAGCATCCTACTTTCAGGACTGCCCAACGGTTTATGGGCGTCAATGTAATTAAACACGATTTTTATATGGTTGCTTTTATTTTCGATTTTTGGAAGTTCATTGGTTTTTTTTATGAAGTCCAGATATTGGGTGTTGATGTCCCTATTGCTGCAGTTGAATATGATTGTTGCTTTTGGGATGTAATTTTCTTTTTTCATCAGTTCGATAACATCAAACCTATGTTTGAATCTATCCCAAATTTCCTCATCGCTTAGTCCTGGAAAACAGTATGGCTTAACTCTTTCATAGCTAACATGATTCTGGAATTCCAACTGGGGGATGTCTGCAAGTGCGGTAGAATCCCTAACCAGTGTTGCCAGTTGAAGTGAAGTGAAACCGCCCATTGAACTTCCATAGAAAATTAGATTTTCCTGTTTCAAATCCAAGCGGGATATAAGTTTAACGACGATTATTCCTATGTTTTCTAAAAAGTATTCATCGGTTGTTCCAACGCCCCATGAACCTTTTGATTTTAAGTTCAAGTAGCGTGTAGGGTCATTGTACCAAATTGAGGATGCATCGAATTTCCAACCGTGCCTGTGGAAAAATGGTCTTCTGGTATCATGCTTTGAATGATTACCCATGGCTCCTGCACCTAAACAGATGACTTTGTCGGTGTTGCTCTTAAAATGGACTAGAAATTCGTATTTTGTTCCTCTTAAGTTCACGCATAATCCAAAGCGATAATCGATTGGAAAGTCAAAAGTGGACAATTCCTCAAAATCTATGTTTATAATTTGGTCGACTAGTTCGTACATGTTGCTTCCTTAATTAATTCTTTTTTTTAAATATTTTTTATTCAAAATCTATTTTTTCCTAGTTTTAGGATTTAAGTTAAAACTTACCTATATTCATGTTTAAAGTTTTTGTCATATAGCTTAGATGCATTAAAATCTCCAGGGTCTAACACATCTCCCACTACAATCATTGCAGTCTTTGTTATATTGGCATCTTTAACTTTTTGTGCAATATCTGCGAGGGTTCCTCTAATTATTTCTTGGTCTGGCCAAGTTGCCTTTTTAACTACTGCCACGGGAGTAGTTTTTTCATAACCTTCAAGCAATTCATCAACTACCTTATCAATCATACCGATACCCAAAAAGATGCACATTGTCGCATGATGCTTTGAAAAACTGGCTATGCTTTCACCATCAGGCTTAGGTGTTCTTCCCTCAGGACGGGTAATGATGACGCTTTGTGAAATTTCAGGTAAAGTTAATTCAGCTTCCAAAACGCTGGCTGTACCGAATAGTGAACTTACGCCGGGAATAATCTCATATTCAATGTCATGTTTTTTAAGTTCGCGAATCTGTTCGCCGATGGCACCATATATTGAAGGGTCTCCGGTGTGCACACGAGCAACAAGTTTACCTTCGTTTACGGCTTCAGTAATGATTGCATCAGTTTCTTCCAAATTTAAATATGCGCTATTGTGAATAACGCAATCCTCTTTTGCAGGACATAAAACATTTTTATTTACAAGTGAACCTGCATAAATGATTACATCAGCCTTTTCAATTACGTTTCTTCCTTTTACTGTTATTAAATCAGGATCTCCAGGACCTGCACCAATGAATATAACTTTTCCTTTCATAATATATTTTTTAGTTTCAAGTATTATTTAATAATTATGTATCAAAATTGAGCTTAAATTTAAGTAAACTTTATTAATATTAAAAATAATTAAAAATTATGGACGAAAAAGGATTTATTTCAGTTGAATATTTATTTTCATTATTTATTATTTTAATAATAACCTGTGGGTTATTATTTTATGCATCATCGACTATTTCTTCAAGTTTGAATATTGAAAATAGTGTGTCTCATAGGCTCATTTTGGATAATGTTGCATCCGTAATCAATCAGGTAAATTCGAATGGGATTGGCTATTCAAAATACATTAAGTTGCCCTCCGATAGAGGATACTTTGAAATGACGGTCGATAAGTCTAAATTGACGATAGAATATGACGGCAAAAAGGGTGAGACAATGCTTCCGCTAATAAATATTGATTCGAAATACAAAATGGTTAGCGGAAGGGGATATTACATTTCAAAAACGGAAGACGGAAAAATAGTGATAACATGATGGATAACAAAGGACAAATATCGGCAGAGCTTTTATTCCTTTTCGGGACATTGATTGTCGTTGCAATGATTTCTATTGTATTTATTGCAGGTGAAAACGAATTAAACATCGCAATGAGCGCTGCACGCAATGGCGCTATCGAGGGGCTTGCAACCTCTTCAAGCGCAATCTATCCAGCGGATGCCTATAGGCTGTATTCCAATTCTAAAATAAACATATTGAATCCCTATTCTGTTGAAATTGTTAATATTTCCTATTCGGAGCTTGGCATGGATGCCAATTATGGTAAAAAGAGAATACAATTCAAGGTCTATGCTAAAACCTCAGAAAGATTTGATAATGAGGAATTGATTTCGATAGGTGATAGGATAAACTACAATTTAAGAAAATCCATTGCGGTCAGTTTCAACACGACCCAGGCAACCAATAAATTGTATAACCCGGTTTTTTCACCCCATTATGTTTACACGACAGCTAATGTTAAATGGGTTTAAGGATATAATATAATTATGAACAGGTATGAAAAAGGAAAAGAAGTATTGGAATCAATTCAGGAAAGACCTTTAGAGGAAATTTTTGAAGTAATTGATGATATTGCTCCGGACATGTCCAGATTTGTTGTTGAATTCCCTTATTATGAAATATACACAAGAAAAGAGGTCGATTTAAAGACCAGGGAATTGTGCACTGTTGCAGCATTAACAGTTCTTGGAACAATCCCTCAGCTTAAAGACCATATAAACGCGGCACTTAATGTAGGAAACTCCACTACAGAGATAGTTGAAATAATTATGCAGATGAGTGCATATGCAGGTTTTCCAAAAGCCATTAACGGCATTGTGGCTGCAAAGGAAGTGTTTGCAGAAAGGGATTTGCTGAGTGATTAGATGTATAGCGAAGAAGAAAAAAAGCAACTGATGCAGGATTTAGTTGAAATGGAAACTTTCAAAGCCGATGTGGGGGATGAGGGAAAAATCCTACAGGAAGACTTGAAGGAATATTTCATCAATGGAAATGGTGATAAGGAAGATCTGATTTTAAGATTGGAACTTTATTTTTATGCATTCAAATTGTTTTGCAGAAAACAAGCTAAAATTAGCAATAATCAGTTTACAATATTCTTGAATGATTCAATTCTTAAATGGAACCTGATAAAATTGGTTATGGATGATTTAACTGATTTTGAATTTGAAATTGAAGCAGTAAATGAAAATAATGATGTGCTGATTAATTTGAATTTCACGCTTCATTACTAAATTTTAAAAACATGGCGGGCATTTTTGGTGGTAACTTCATCAACTGTGCCGACATCAATATTTTTTATTTCAGCTATTTTATAAACTGCATTAACAACATTTGCAGGTTCGTTTCTTTCTTCTTTTGTCATTGCAAGAAACGGGCTGTCAGTTTCAGTTAGGATATAGTCCAAATCGATTTTTTCAATTAAATCTTGATGCTGTTTGGAATAGCATAGCATTGTAGAAAAGCTCATATAGGCGTTTCCCATATTCATTATTCTTTTTGCGGTTTTTAGGCTGCCTCCATAGCAATGGAAAATAAAATAAGGAATGTCCTCGTATTCGGGTACAATATTGACGGCCTTTTTTTCACAGTCCCTTACATGCATCACGATTGGAACTTTGTATTCATTTGCAAGTTCTAAAAAGTCGGTAAATATTTCTTGTTGTCTTTCACGCAATGCCTTATCAGTAACGTAATAGTAATCCATTCCAACTTCGCCGATTGCCACAATATCATCAAGGTATTTATCTATATTGTCATGAGCAATTTTTATATCCTCTTCAGTTGCATTCTGTGAGCTTACAGGGTGAAAACCAAAAGTAGGATAAATAAAATCTTTGTAGTCTTTTGAAAGTTGCAATACGTCCATGTTGCTGTCATTGCTGTAACCTGAAGCAATCACATAATCTAGCTTTTCCTGCGCCCTTTTGATAACATCCTCCCGGTCATCATCAAATTCCTTAAAATCAATATGGCAATGAGTATCTATCATATTAAGCCCCAAATCTTCTGTCTCTTGCCTGGTATGAACGGATAGCTCTTATAAAATCAACTTTTCTTAGTTCAGGCCATAATGTCTCACAAAAATATAATTCTGAATATGATGATTGCCAAAGTAAAAATCCGCTTAAGCGCTCTTCGCCGCTGGTTCTGATAATTAAATTAGGGTCGTCAAGCCCGGCGGTATATAGATTTTCGCTTACAAGCTCTTCGGTTACATCATCAACTGTAATCTTTCCGGCTTGCACATCTTCAATAATTTTTTTGAAGGAGTCTATAATTTCCAGACGTCCGTCATATCCAATAGCTAAATTTAAAAATCTCTTATTGTAATGCGCTGTTGCTTCTTCAGCTTCTCTGATAGCTTCTTTAACCTTGTCCGGAAGCAATTCGGTTCTACCAACCACTTTTACTTTTACTTCGTTTTTGTGTATTCTTTCGTTGTTCACTAGTTTTTTGAAGTTTATGAAGAATAATTCCATCAATCCATCAACTTCGTGCTTTGATCTGTTGAAATTTTCTGTTGAGAAAGCATAGGCAGTAATGATTTCTATTCCAAGTTCAATGCTCCAATCGAGAACCTTTTCTAAGGTGTCTACACCAACTTCATGTCCTTTTAAAACGTCAACATTTCCTTGGAGCTTTGAATATCTTCTATTTCCATCCATAATTATAGCTACATGTTTGGGCATCTTTTCCGGAACCAAATCTCTTGAGATGTACCATTCATATATTCTATAAAGTATATTTTCTGCCATTTTCATCACTTAAATAATTAGAAATTATCTAAACTATTAGCTAAAATTAAACTGCGAACATATCCATCGATACTTTGATCTCTACTAGTATCAATATAAATCTTGTTCATTCCAAAGGTTATTGCACCGTAACTTGGCCAGGAGTTAAGTAAAACTAATGTTCTGAATATTATGTTTCCAACTCTTCCGTTTGGAGCAACAATTATGTTACATTTTGCGTTTATTGCTTTTTCAACTAGGATATAATAATTTTTAACTTCTTCAGAGGTTTCGTTTTCGATTAGTTTGGTTAATTTTTTACTTTCCGTAATTGATTTTGATACTTCTCTGCCTCTTCCGAAATCATCTTCCCTTCCTTCTGCAAGAACTGCTATTTTTGGGGTTTTTCCAAGTCTTTTATAAAAGCCAATACACTCTTTGACGATTCTGAGTTTGTCTTCGACGGTTTCTCCTTCATCAATTCCAACTGGTGTTAATAAGAACTCATATTCGTCTCCGTTAACATAAGTTGCCCTTGTAATATCAGGATATTTTTCGTTTAGTTTTTTCATGATGTTAGATGCAGGAAGTGACCCTCGAACCACTCCATGTATTTTATCATCTAAAACAGCCTTAACTAAGTCTTCATCACTATATATTAGTTTTAAATTTGTTTTTGGGTGTTTTTCTTTAAAAATATGACATGCTTGTATTATATTGTCATTTTCTCCAACACCGATAGCTATTGTCTTCATTAGTTAGTAATATGTATTTTCCTATATAAATTAATTATTGTATTTTTAAAAATTTTACAATATAAAATTAAAAAAAAGAATTATTAAAATAAGATAGGGGTTTCTTATTTTAATTTTTGCCATTGAAGCTTTCAATTGCTGAGTCAACAATTTTCAGCACGGAATCAGCCAAATCAGGATAGGAATCATTTATTGGAACTGGAATGTTGTCGCAATAAACAACTTCTAGGCCTGCAGCGATTGCATCTTTAGTTGCAACATCAACGGCAGCTGCCTTAAGTTCACTAAGCATAACATCTGCTTTGTCCATATATTTAGCCATGTCTTCACGTAAAAGGGGCCTATTGGATAAATGTGCTGTAGTTCCAATTATTTTGCAGTCGTAATTGCTTTCAAGATAATCAACCAACTTGTCTTTGATTGCCTCAGGAGCTGTTGTTGCAAACAGTACATTTTTGCCGGATATGTCATCTAAAGGTTTTGGTCTAAATACTGTTGATATGACGGTTGCTTCGGGATTGATTTCATTTACAAACTCTTCAATTGTTCTGATTTTTTCATCTGAACACATTGGCTCTTCACACATTGTTAAGATTACCAAGTCTCCAAGCCCTACTCTGTATGGTCCAAAATATGTGGTCAAGTTTTCAATTGGCTGATTTGCTCCAATCAATACAATCTTCTTGTCGGTTTTTATTGGAGGTATTGCTGCTCCGCTTCCTTCAAATATTGCGAATTTGGATTCGACTTCATTAGCAAGGCGAGCTCCTTTTTTCATATTTGTTAAAAACACTTCACCTGCCATTCCTCCGCCACAGCGTCTGCAGCCTATGGTCAATATTCTGCTCATCAAAGCGTCTTCCCAATGGTCACTGGCTGCGTGAACACCTTTTTCAGATTGTTCAAGCAAGAATTCTGCTGATATTTCCAGTTCTTCACCGTGAACTATTTCAGGTTCTTCCGGACCGCCTCTGCCCATGGCTATTACGCATGGTTCATATCCATTTTTATCAATTAATCTTGATACAAAACCGGAAACTGCAGTTTTTCCAATACGTTTGCCGGTTCCTAAAATTGTAATTGAAGGCTTTTCCATAATGTCATATTGGGATGTTGGTTCAAATTTGAAATCCGGCCCCTCATAACTTATTCCTTCACCTAAAACACGGCAGGCTATCTTGAACCTTTTAGGATAGTCAAGTATCGGTTCGTCACTTAAATCCATAACAGTATCTATATCATATTTTCTAATCATTTCTACAATGATATCATAGGGGATATCTTTATCTTTTGCAAATTGCACAGGAACTCCAAGTTTTTCAGAATAGGATTCTTCTGATTCATCTCTAAGTTTCTCTGTTCCTCCAATAAAAACAGCACCTTCGACATCAATGTGTTCTAAATTGTTTAGTGTATCTATTGCTTCTTGAGTGACGGGTAGATAATGTTCACCATCAACTAAACAGAGCATTTTATTTAGAGCTTTCATGATAATTAATATGTTTTAATAATATTTATAAGATAAACAAATTTAATAATTAAACATGAATCATTCTGAAATAAATTTAGAGGAAACACATATTAGATTAACAACTGATTTAGTTAGTCACGAATTAAAAAAATATATTCAATCAATCAGGTATGATTTAAAGGAGTATATTTCTAGAAACAGTGATTTCCTGTTATCCTTGGAACCAATTGAAACTGAGGGGGATTTGCCGTTGATTTGTGAAACAATGGTTAAGGCTTCAAATATTGCTGATGTTGGTCCAATGGCATGTGTTGCAGGTTCAATTTCAGAATTGTCTTTGAATTATTTGATAAATCTTGATTCCAAATATTCAATTGTTGAAAACGGTGGGGATATTGCCCTAATCAATGATGAAAAGGTTTTATGCGGAATCTATTCAAATAATGAGATTCTTAAAAATAAAATAGCATTCGAAGTAAAGGCAAGGAAAAAACCGTTGGGGATTTGCACATCTTCAGGCAGGATTGGCCATTCAATCAGTTTTGGGGATGCTGAAAGCGTAAGCGTAATTTCCAAATCGGCCGCAACGGCTGATGGTCTTGCAACTAAAATCGCTAATGAAGTTAAAGGTTCTGATAGTGAAGACATGCTTCAAAATGCATTGGAATTCAGTGAAAACTATAAGGAATTTTTCGAAGGTGTTCTAATCATTTCTGGAGATCATGTCGCAACTATGGGCAAATTGCCTAGAATAGTTGAAACGGATGAATTCAATGTTGATTTGTAATTCCTGTGTTTTGAAATAATCATCATAATTTCACAAGTAAACAATTATTTGGGCTTTTTTTAAATGCAGGTTATAATAATTTTAAAGAAAACTTGTCTTTTAAATCATTGTGTTTTATTTCGAATGCAATATTTAAATATGATTAGTTATAATATTAAGAGTATAGAAAAATCGAGTTAATTTTTTAACTAAATGAAATTAGTTAATGTTTGGGTTAGATATTTATGTATAAAGACGAAATGATACAATTACATCAATTTTTAGTATATGTTTTAAAGTATTTAGCTGAAGATGACCAAATTACAAATGATTGCAGTGAATATATTACCCTTAAAATAAGCCCTCATCATATTCATAAAACCAAAGCTGAGCACAAACATGCGATTTTTGTTTTATGTAAAATCATTTCACAAGTGATTGCTGATAAAGAAGACAATTCTATTCCAGAAAATGTTCGCAATTCACTTTCCGATTTAGTTACAAGATCTGAAAATGAAATGAAAGCGGATTAATTCGCTTTTTTTTAACTTTTTTTATTGGTTTTTTTATAACTATAGTTATGTTTTTTGATAGTTCTACAAAAGCAAAATGTTAAAAATAGGTTTATACAATTATATTAATAATTATACTTTCTAAATTAATCTAAAATGAGTGATAACTTGAAATCATTTGAATTTTTATCAATAGACAGACAAGAAAAACCGAGAACTTCCGGTTTAACAATGGTTTTGGACAAAGGATTAGGCCTTGAAACTGCAGACAGCCTGATGAAAATTTCAGGAGATTATGTCGATTATCTGAAATTTGGATGGGGAACATCAATAGTCCATGAGCAGGATATAATCAAGGCAAAAGTCGAAATGTACAAATCCCATAAAATCACCCCATATACCGGAGGAACCTTATTTGAACTGGCCTACATGAAAGGAAAACTTGAGGAATTCTTCCAGGAAGCTCATGAATTGGGTTTTCCGGCCATTGAAATATCAGATGGTTCAACAAATATTCCCACAGAAAACAAATTGAACTGCATCGAAAAGGCAAAAGATGATGGTTTTGAAGTATTGTCTGAAGTTGGTAAAAAAAATCCTCAATTGGATAAGGAATTAAGCTTGGATGAAAGAATAGAACAAATGGAAAACGAATTAAATGCAGGCTCCTCCCTAATAATTGTAGAAGCCCGTGAAGGCGGAAAGAACATTGGAATCTTTGACAAATCAGGAAATCCGAAAGAGGATGAAATAGATTATATTCTAGAAAAAATAGATAATAAGAAAATTTTATGGGAAGCGCCAAATAAGGACCAGCAAGTCTTTTTCATATTGAAATTAGGAAATACTGTTAATTTGGGAAATATTTCAAGTGACGATATCACTTCTCTTGAAACATTAAGGAGAGGCTTAAGGGGAGATACTCTCGGTAAAATCTAATCAAAAAGTTAGCTATTGAAAGAAGGTATAAAATGACTAATAATAAAAGCATTGGCCAGATCAATAAAAGAATTGAAGACGGCGAAGCCAATATTTATACGGCAGAGGAATTTAAAAAGCTCATTAAAAAAGGAGATGCACCAAGTTTTGATGAGGTTGATGTGGTTACAACAGGAACTTGCGGTGTGATGAGCGGCACTGCAGCTATTTTAAACTTCATTATTTCCCAACCTGGAGAATTCATAAGGGCAAATGAGGTTTACTTAAATGGAGTTCCGGCTTACGCAGGACCTTGTCCTAACGAATGGCTGGGTTCAGTGGATGTGATTCTTCACGGAACAGCCCACTCTATTCATGATGAAAACTATGGTGGAGGATTCTTGCTAAAAGACATACTTGAAGGCAAAAAAATAGATGTCAGGGTAGAAAGTGCAGATGGAAAGACCATTGAAAATACAATAACAATTGATGATATTACAAGAGCGCAAATTGTTGGAGCGCGTATGGCGTTTAAAAACTATACTGCCTTTACAAACCCGAACAAGGAAGCTGTTTCATCAATCTTTGCAGCAATTCCATTGGAAGGAAACTTGAGGGGATTGACATTTTCAGGATGCGGAGATTTGAATCCGTTGCAGAATGATATTCCTCAAAATGTAATTAAAGAAGGAACTAAAGTTCTGTTAAACGGAACACAGGGATACGTTTTAGGCAATGGAACAAGGTCAAGTGCTGAAAAACCGAATTTAATGTTATCTGCTGATTTAACTAAAATGGACCCGTATTATTTAGGCGGTTTCAAAACAGGCCAGGGCGGAGAAGTTTATGATACGGTAGCCATTCCGATACCTGTATTGAATGAAGAAATTTATAATAATTTGCTTGTAACCGATGACAAGGTTGATATTCCGGTTTCAGATATCAAAGGACGTCACTTGCCTTTAGATGAAACCAATTATGCTGAATTATGGGCAGATAATGATTTAAGGCCTCAATATGATAGGACAAAATGTTCAAAATGCGATTCATGTATTGTTGAAGAAATCTGTCCAACAAATGCATTTAAAAATGAAAGATTGAACCTTACTTACTGTTTTGGCTGCGGAATGTGTGCCAACTACTGCCGCCATGATGCATTCGACATGAAAACCGGCAGTGTTGATTTGAATATTAACGATAATGATGTTACAATTCCAATCATCTGCAGACAGTCAGATAGATTAAGAGCAAACAAATTATCTCTAAAATTAAAGAAAATGATTCAAAATCAAGAGTTCAAATTATAGGTGATTATATGCAAAAGATTACCGATTCACCAATTGATTTTGCAGAAGACATAATTGAAGATGTTAAAAACTCAAAAGAGGATGGGGTTTTAAAATGTGTGCAATGTGGAATGTGCACATCAACATGTCCTGCAGCACGCCACAGTGACTATAATCCACGTGAGATAATCGAAAGAGTATTGGACGGAGACATGTCAATTTTGGAAGATGATTGTATCTGGAACTGTTTTTACTGCTATACCTGCCATAGCGTATGTCCTGTAGGAAACAGCGTATGCGAAGTAAATCAGATTCTAAAACAGTTTGCAATAAAAAATGAAATAGGTTATGACAAGCTCTATGAATACATGGGATTTGCAGATTCCTACTTTACGGCAGCTATTGGTGCAATTCCCGAGATATTCTTCTCAGATATTGACCGTGATGTTCCGGGCTGGTGGGATTTCAGACAAAATTTAGATGAAATCAGAAAGGAATTGGAATTGGACCCTCCGTTAATGCCATCAAAGGAAGTTATTGATGAAGTAAGCAAAATATTAACGATTACGGGTTTTAAAGATAAAATAGAAAAGATAAGAGATACTCAGGAGGCAGATTATGAAGAACATTCCTGATAAAGATATTCTTTTATTTAGAAGCTGTCTTGTAAGCGTTGAATATCCCGGTGTGGAAGCATCAACAAAATTTGTCTTTGATAAATTAGGAATAGACTACGCGATTTCAGAAAAGCAGACCTGCTGCACTGGTTTGGGCCATTATTCCGATGTCTTTGACCAAATCGATACTACAGCTATTGGGGCACGCAATTTCAAAATCGCACGCGAAATAGGTCGCCCTAATCTTGTAATGATGTGCGCAACTTGTTACGCAATCAATAAGAAATCTGTAAAATTATTAAACAAGAAAGATGATTTGAGAAATCATATTAATAAATTATTTGACGATAACGGATTATCACACTTAAAATATGAAAAAGATGATTTAAAGCCTACCGAAAACATTTTTCATGTTGTAGATATCTTATATGGCAAAAAGGATGAAATTAAAAAGCATATAAAATATGATTTAAGTGATTACACCATAGCAACTCACCACGGATGCCATTATTGTAAAGTGCACTACGAAGACACTATCGGCGGTGTAAGGGATCCAAATATCATGGATGAGCTGATTGGGGAATGCGGATGCAAAACAATAGGATGGTATGATCACAAACGTGCAACATGCGGAACCGGTTTCAGGCAAAGGTATTCAAATCCAGAGCTGTCATTTACAGCAACAGCTGATAAGATGAACGCAATTGGAGATGAAGATGTTGATATTTTAGTACATTTATGTCCAAATTGCCATATCCAATTCGACAGGTATCAACATTTAATAGGTGAACGTGAAGGCAGAAAATTCAAGGCAATACACCTGAATATAGCACAATTTATAGCGTTGGCTATGGGTGGCGACTTGGATAAAGTAATCGGTCAGAAAGCACATACTGTACCGATAAGTTCGATTATCAAGGATTTAAAGGAGGTTGAAAAATGAGGGATGATTTAAAAGTTGGCGTGTTTTTATGTGAATGTGGAGGAAATATTGCAGATGTAATTGATTTGGATGAAGTAAGGGATTCTCTAGATGTTGAATTCATTGGACAATTTGAAAACTTATGTTCATTAAATGGACGTAAAATAATTCGTGATGCAATATTTGACTATGATTTGGACCGTGTTGTCGTAGCGGCATGTTCTCCGATAAGTCATGAAAAAACATTCCAGGACTATGTAAAGCCCCTTAATCCTTATCTGATGGACATGGCAAATATCAGGGAGCAATGCTCCTGGGTACATGATGACAAGCAGAAGGCAACCCACAAGGCCATTACATTGATCAACGCATCCATTGAAAAGGTAAAGCAGTCTGATGCAGTTGACCCTATATATTGCCAAACCCCGAAAGAGGTTGCTGTAATAGGCGGCGGAATCGCAGGAATGAATGCAGCATTATCCCTTGCAAAGCAGGGAACAAAAGTTACCATTATAGAACAGTCTCCTTCAATTGGAGGGCACATGGCAAAAATCGGAAAGGTTTTCTCACCTGTTAAAATCGCTGAAGAATGTGGGATGTGTCTTTTAAATCCGATACTTAATGAAATTGTTTGGAATGACAATATTGAAGTTATAACCAATGCAAAGGTAATTGAAGCCGAAAGGAGAGCGGGAACCTATAACTTAATTGTCGAAAAATCTCCAAGGTACGTTGATGTAGATAGGTGTATGGCTTGCGGCAAATGTGCTGAAGTCTGTGAAGTAGAAGTTCCTAATGATTGGAATGATAATCTGTCTATGAGAAAGGCCATCTACAGGCCATTCGGGCAGTCATATCCCGAAGCTTACGTAATTGACATGGATAATTGCGACAAATGCGGAAATTGTTTTAGGCAATGCAGCATGAAAGCCATTAGGCTTAAAGGAAAACCTGAAAAAATGCTCTTGCAGGTCGGTTCAATAATTGTGGCAACAGGACATAAGCTATTTGACATGGAAAAACGTCCAGAATACGGATATGACAGATATGATGATGTAATAACCCAATCTGAATTGGGGCGTATTACTGGAGTTAACGGGCCTACAAAGGGTAAACTTCTTAAAGCCAATGGTGAAGTTCCAAAAAGAGTTGTAATGATACAATGTGTCGGATCTCGTGATGAAAAGCCTGACGGCCATAGATACTGTTCCAAGATATGCTGTACTGTTGCACTTAAGAACGCCAATATCATAAAGCACAAATATCCTGATACTGATGTTTTAATCTGCTATACTGACATTAGAACCCCTGGAATGTTTGAAAAATATTATAAGCATACCCAAGAAAATGAAGTGAGGTTTTTAAGAGGCCGTCCCGGTGAAGTAGTCAAGAAAGGAGATAACTTCATTGTACGTACTGAAGACACATTAAAAGGTGAATTTGTTGAAATTGAAGCTGATATGGTTGTGCTTTCAACTGCTATGGAACCGTCAGAAGGTACTCGCGAAATTGCTAAAATACTGAATCTCGGCACAACCGAAGACGGTTTTATTAAGGAATCACATCCAAAGATAAAGCCGGTTGCAACTGATGTGCAGGGAATATTCGTATGCGGCACAGCCCATGACCCGAAAGACATCACTGATTCCATTATGCAGGCGATAGCCTCAGCATCAAAGGTCAGCGAATATAACTACGGCGGTGTTGAAATCGAGCCCTTCATTGCAGAAATCGATAAGGAAAAATGCATACTTTGCGGTGAATGTATCAGCAGATGCAAATATAAATCCATGAGCATACAGGATGATGAAGTTTATATTGACCCGATGAGCTGTACTGGATGTGGAAAATGCCTTATTGGATGCAATCAAAGGGCAATTACTGTCAATGGTAATATCGACGAGAAGATATTGTCTACAATTAAGGGTGTCCTTTCCAAAAAACAAGAGGGCGAACGCATGATTCTGGTATTCCTGGACAATATAGGATATACTGCCGCGGACAATATTGGGGTAAACAGGTTGTCCTATCCTGAATCAATCCATATCATCAAGGTCATTTCAGTAAATAGGGTCAGACCAAGACATATCAGATATGCTCTAGATAATGGTGCTGACGGTGTATTTATCGGTGAGTTCCCTGGAGATTTGATGTATGATGAAGTGGAACGCAAAATCCAAAGGGTTAAAGATAGAATTGAAGAATTGGGTGAAGATCCTGAAAGGGTTACATTTTCAAAAGTATATATTCCTTATTTCTCAGGCCTTGCTCGCAAATTCATAGAATTCGATAAAAAGATTTCTGAATTGGATGAGGCTGAATCGTAGCTAACTTTTGAACTTAGATTCATTATATTTTTTTAAGTATTTCCTTTCCTAAATCTGTGCATTTATATAACCTTCCTTTTCTCACTTCTTCATTAACACAGATTACTAGGTTTTTCTTTTTCAAATCGGAAAGGGCTGCTGAAACTTGGCTTGTGCTTATGTTGATTTCCTTTGCTATTTCAGATGGCATTTTCAATTCGTTGTTTATAGCTTTTAGGGTTTCCGTTCTGTAGGGAGATATTTTGATGTAGCCAAGAATTTCATACATTTCTTTTTCATCCATATGTATAATTGTTTAATTTTAATAAAAATCTTTATATATCAATTATGTTCCTTTACATTGTTTTAATCATAATTTAATAATATTTATTAGACATTTAAATTTGAACATTGGATGAATGATTATAGAATGCCCATAAATCTATTTTTAATTGTTACTGGGTCCAAATCAATTATAGGTGCTTTTGAATTTCCTGCTTCAGTATTATATACAATAAAACTTGCATCATCACTTTTTATGAACTCTTTTAAGTTAATGTCCTTGAAATCAGCGCTGTTTGCAAATCCAACACCTTTTCCAACAGAAACCAAATCCAGCAATTGAGCATAGGTGTCCTGATTTCCGGTTGAGCCGTATGCTCCATTATCTATCACTATCCATGTTAAATTGCGTGGATTGTTTGCAAACACGGTTACAAGTGAACCCATATTCATTAAAAGTGAACCGTCACCGTCAATTACGACGATGTCTTTGTCCGGTCTTGCTAAAGCCAATCCCAGACCAATTGATGAAGCAAGGCCCATTGATCCAATCATATAGAAGTTTTCATCCCTGTCTTGTATGTCATACAATTCTCTTGATGGAAATCCAATATTGCAAACAACCAATTCATCATCAATGTGTTTCATTATGTCTTCAATCGCTTCCCTTCTTGCCATATTATCACCAGTATTTGATTTCTAAAAGTATGCTGACGGGTTTTCCTTCTTCAACTGACAAATCCCATCCGTCTATAATATCTTCATATGCCCCTTCCGGATTTCCAGGTTTGAAAAATTCGAAATCCATAGCTTCAAGTATTCTTGGTGTTGACTGGCCCATTGGAACTTGTCCGCAAATGCTTTCGCCTTCTGTTCCTCTGTGGCTCATAATCATGAGCAACGGCATTTCATAAAGTTCAGTCAATGACTTTAATGCATTGATTGAGTTTCCAAGCCCGGAATTCTGCATTAGAATGGCCGGCTTTTTACCTCCAAGATAAGCGCCGGCACATATTCCTATTCCTTCCTCTTCACGGGTTACAGGAACATGTATTATCTCCTCATCATCATCAATCATATTTAGTATCTTTGATAAATTGACGCATGGAACACTTACTATAAAGTCGATTCCCGCATCCTTAAGCCCATCATAAATAGCTTCACTACTATCCATATTATCACATCTAGATTATAATAATAATTTTATTTATGTTATTTAGTATAAAAATATATTTAAATCATTTTAATTCAATTTAATTAATGTAAATTTTAATACTTTAATTTTAATTAATAGTAACCTTTTTATTTAACTTAAAAGTAATATAAAATCATGTTTGATAAACTACCCATTTCTTCTCAAACAGAAAGGATTTTAACAAAATCCCTGGATGAAGCAATCACTGTTGAAGAAGCAAATCATTTAATGAATATTAAAGGAGCTGATTTATACCCTCTACTAGCAACTGCGGATTACTTAAGGCAAAAAATCGTTGGAGACAACGTAACATTCATTAATAATTGTAATATCAACTTTACAAATATATGTAGGGTAAGATGTGGTTTTTGCGCATTTGGAAAGGATGCCGATGACCCTGAAGCTTATATTTTAAATGATGAACAGATTTTGGAAAAGGCACAGGGGGCTGTTGAAAATGGTGCCCGTGAATTCACATTGATGGGTGGAGTGCTTGAAGATGCGGATATTGATTATTATGAACATCTGCTTACATTATTGAAAGACAATCATCCTGATGTGGCAATACATGGATTTTCACCGACAATGGTCAGGGATGCCTGTCTGGTTTCCGGAATTGATGTTGCAGAAGGTTTTGAAATACTTAAAAAGGCGGGTCTTGATACTTTGCCTGGAACCGCAGCTGAAATATTGACAGACAGGTCAAGAGAGATAATTTGTCCGGAAAAGGTAAGTGTAGCTGAGTGGATTGACATTGTAAAGACAGCTCAGGAAGTTGGAATACCTGGATCTGCCACCATTATGTATGGGCACGTAGAAACTTTGGAGGAAAGGGTAGAACATTTGGACATTATTCGTAAAATTCAGGAAGATACTCATGGTTTCACAGAGTTTATCCCAATGACATTCATGCACGAATTCTCTCCAATATTTTTGGAAGGCCAATCTGATTTAGGTGCCACCGGAACACAGGATTTAAAACTATATGCCGTTTCAAGATTGATGTTTAGAGATTTAATACCTAATATTCAAGTGTCTTGGGTGAAAATGGGTTTCAGATTTGCTCAGGTATCACTCACAGCTGGTGCAAATGATTTGGGAGGTACTTTAGGTGGTGATGAATTGTCAGAAGCTTCAGGAGCGCCTGATGGAGTCGATGCATCAATTGGTACTTTAAGCAGAATGGTAAGGGATTTGGGTAGAAACCCAATTGAAAGAAACTCCAAGTATACTGAATTTTATCCGATTGATTGATTAATTGGTGTAGGTATGAAGAAGTTTGTTGTTTTTGATGGATTAGATGGATGCGGAAAAGATACTCAAGTTAAATTATTGGCTGAAATGTATCAAAATAAAGGGCGAGATGTTGTTATTCGTTCACATCCCTGTTCAGACAATAAATTTGGCAGAAAATCAAAACAGGCTCTTTTAAAGACAGGTAAAATTAATCATATCAAAGCAACCATTTATTACGGTCTGGATGCAATCAGGTCAGTTCAAATGTATTGCTATGATAAAAAAACTGATATCGTAATCTTTTCAAGGTATACATTGGCAGTGGCTTATCTTCCAGATGGGATTAACAGCATTGTTTATAAAATTGTTTCCAAGGTTCTTCCAAAATCCGATTGTATGTTCTTTTTAGATGTAACTCCTGAAGAATCCCTTAGAAGAATTAAATCACGTAATGAAGCAGAAGAGATGTTTGAAAACATTGATGCACTTAGGGAGACACGTGAAAAGACAAAAGTCGCTACATATGAATGGAATATTATTCCAGCAGATGATGCTCCTGATGTTATTTCTCAAAAAATTATTAATATATGCTTAGAATCAGATAAAAAAGCAGTTGAATAAATATAAAATGCCTATATTGAAAATTTAACTTTTTTTTTAAAATAAGATTCATACTAGGAATCTTTCCTTTCATATACGAATTTAGGGACTGCTTTATCAAATGGGTCAAAGGTTTCTCTGTTTTCTACTTCCATGCATTTCATACTTACTTTTGAGTGAAGTGATGATGGCAGTCTTAAAATTCTTTTCAAATCAATTGAAACTTTCGCATCGATTGTTGCCAGATTTACACGAGCCATAGCTTCAACAAGATTCTTATAACGTCTTGGACCGATGTCCCGTTTGAAATAGCCCCAATCATTATTTTCCAGGTGATGTCTTGAAGCAATTATATCCTTCATTAGCTTTGTATTAATTCCATCAATCTTTTCATTTCCGACTAAATGCTGTATATTGAATTTGACTTTGTCGGTAAATATCTTTGAGTAGCCTACCGGAATGGTGAAGTGTTCAAAGTTAAAGCTCTGGTTGGATACTTCAGAATTCATGAATTGGGATTTTGGAACTTCCGCACCCGCAGCATATTTCAGAACTTCAGACCTGAGCTCACTGTTTGCAGTCATCATTTCTTCATCCAGAATCCTGATGTGATATCCCCTTCCTGAATAAACCAGATGTATATCTTTTAGTCCCAAATCGGATTCCAACGTGTCGATTAGTGAGTTCACAATTTCTAAAGCTTCACCGAGACAAGTTTCGCATACACCATCACATTGGCATGACCTAATAGGAATGTCTTTTGCATCCACATCAAAAATGTATTCTGCTTTCAGCCAGTCTTCTCTTCTTTTTGGATTATTGTAGAATGCTACAGAGATATATGCTGCAAAAGGAGATTTGTATCTTAAGAATTTTCTTAAAGATTCCGGACCTTTAAATACTTTATATCTATCGTTAGGTCCTCTACCGTTATGGTCAAAACCGAATTCTCTTTTCTTTAAATCATTAACAATGAAATCTGGTAAATCTTTGGGTGACCATTCTTCACGGTAATATTGCCTTCTTTCCTTCAGGCTAGCTTTAGAAAACATGTTTAATAATTACTTTTTTAAAGTATTTATTTTTAAGGTAAGTGTGCATTTTCAAGGTAATGTTTTAGCACGTTTGTCCATTTCAATAATTTTATTAAATATTATTTTGAGATATAACTTCATGGAAGAAGTAGTTGAAGTAATTGGCGTGGAACATTTAAAAACAGTTTTATCAAGCTTGACACCTGAAGAGATTGTCAAGCCCGCTTTTGATAATTGGGTGGTTGGTATAAGAACAGGCCATACTGTATTAAATTTGGAAAACGGTAAAGTTTATGGTCTTGGAATAGAGTTAAACCAGCTTCCGCTTGCCGATAATATTTATATTGAATTGTTTACAATCAAATCTCATGAAGAACCGATAAGTGAAGAAGAATTCTTTTCAAAAAATGAATATGAGGAATTTCTGGAATTCAGCAGCGATGACCCTTGCGAGTATATTCCTGATATAATAACTGAATTCTGCGAATTGAAAGGCATTGACGAATATGAAAGAAAAATCGGTCTTTTGGCCTATAATTTTGAAAAGGAAGAGCAAGCCAATTATAATATGTGGGAATCAAAAATCTTAAATAGGTATTATGATGCAATTCATGAAAATCACAATCCCTTTGAATTTTCTCAAAGCAGTATGTGATTATTCTTTTGCCTGGTTGTCAAGTTGATATTTTTTGCGTCCATAGCAGGATAACGGATTGTTTATTCCTTTGCAGGATTTGTCGGGATGGCATAAGTTAGGCAAGTGTATTTTTATTTTCTCACAGCTCATCGGTGTATACCATTTTGTTTCGCCTTCGTGGTTGATGTCAACCTTTTCATGCATTCCAAAGCCTAGTTTTGATATGATGTTTATTTTTTCCTGTGGCTGGTCCTCAAATAATGGGGGAGTACAATTGTCTGCTGCATCAAAAATCAGAGGCAGGATTTCGTTTTCGGTGATTGTTAAATCGGGATCCATATCAGACACTTTTACGCTTTCTTCGGATGCGAATATTCTTGGATATAATCTTGCATATGATGCAAATGATGTTAAAAGAAGCACGATAGCATCGTTACGCCCACCTGAAGACACTCCTTCGACTGTTGATTTGATGCATGGTGGAAATGCATCTGGATTTAATTTTCCAGCTTCAACGCTGCCGTATATTCCTCCACTGCCGGCGTAATACTGATTATATTTGCTGATTTCTTCTGGAATGAATTCTTTTAGTTCTTCACCAATATTTAGGATTGCTGGGTGAATTTCGATTCTTGCAGACATTTCCTTAATTCTTTGAATGTATTCTTCTGTCTTCTGCATTATAAGTCTTGAAAGAATCTGTTCTTTGACGCTATCCCCAATCAGTATGTTATACATTCTTTCAGGGCTTCTGTCATGGAATTTGTCTGAAAATCTTTCCAAAAAGTCATCTTGTTGAAGTATGATATCCCCGTTATTTATTAATAAATCGGTCAATTTGAGTTTTTTAGTTGCTATAACCTCTTTTAGGGATTTCCAATTTATGGATCCGTCAACTTTTACCTCATCAAGAACCTCATCTATTATTTCAGCCCTTGTCATTGGAGGTATTTTAGCAAGCCTTTCCAAAATAAGTGTGCCCTGTGATTCAATGAACAGTCTTGTTTCACGAGAGCCGGTATTGAATTGAATGGCTATAGCTTGGCATAATATATGGAATGTCACAACATCTTGTGCAAACAAATCCTCATTTGTCAGGTATTCAAATTCGGATTGTGAAAAATTTTTGTTGTTCTTTTTCTCAATAGCCCATTGTATGCGTTTTAAAGCCAAGTCATGGTATGATTTAGGAATCAGGGAATCATCTGATATTTTTTGATTGGTTGTATGGGTAATGATATCAATCAAGGTTTCATCTTCATCAAATATCTGATTTAAATCTCCATAATTTCTAATGATTCCTCTTCCTTCATCGGATAATGGGTTGATATATGAGACTTCAGTCATGTTTTTAACTTTTTATTTTATCTATTAAATAGGTATCTCATTTATAAAATCAGTATTGTATTGGTTTTGAAAAAAAGAAAAGTTAGATGATATTCATCTTAAAAAAATAAAAAAAAGCTATAATTGAATTATAGCCTTATTCTCCTAGAATTACTGCAGGTTTGATTAAGTCACGTGGTTTATCCCTCATGATTATCATAGCTTCATACAGGTCATCGAATTTGGTGAATCTGTGTGTAATTAGTTTACTGGAATCAAATCTTCCGTATTCAATTAATTTTACGAGTTGTTCCATTCTAGCACGTCCACCTGGACATACTCCACCACGTATTGTTTTGTCGGCAAGTCCTGCTCCCCATGCAAGTGCAGGTAGCGGAATGTATTCTGCACCATCATAGTGGTTTACATTACCTAATATTCCTCCGACTTTGAGGACTTCAAGTGCTTCTCCAACAGTGTTTGCATTTCCACCTGCAACAACTACTTTGTCTACACCTTGACCGTCAGTCATGTCCATAATTTGTTGTACGGTGTCTCCATCGTGATAATCAACAATTTCAGTTGCACCATATTCTTTTGCGACTTTCACTGACACTGGTCTGCTTCCTACAGCAAGAATTCTTGATGCACCCATAAAGTGTGCTCCTGCTACACCCATAAGTCCTACAGGACCAATACCAAATACGGCTACGGTTTCACCCGGTTTGATTTCAGCAAGTTCTGCACCGTAAAAACCGGTTGTCATCATATCGGATATCATTACTGCTTGGTCAAGTGAAACGTTATCTGGCAAGTGTGCCAAGTTACCGTCAGCTTGGTTAACGTTATAGTGTTCAGCAAATGTTCCATCCTTAAATGTAATGAAGCTCATTCCGGTACCCATACCGTAACAGTGTTGACCGAATCCTTTTTGTCCCGGAACGGTAAGCCAGTCCGGTGTAATTGCCGGTACGATTACTCGGTCTCCAGGTTTGAAGTCTTTTACATGGCTTCCAACTTCTTCAACAATACCGGTTGATTCGTGTCCGAGAATACGGTTTGGAGCATCGCTCATGTATGCATTTCCCCATACAATATGTACATCAGATGTACAAGGTGCAAGCGCAATTGGTTTTACGATTGCATCGTATGGTCCACATTCAGGTTTGTCTTTTTCAACCCAATCCATTACATCTTGATCAATTCTTGCAAGACCTCTCATGATTTTATCTCCTTTTTAGTTATTAAGTTGATTAATCCTTGTTTAAATTTCAGAAGAATTCAGTTTTAATCAACATTAATCTTATATCTTAAATGGAGTTTATTTAAATATTGCTGTATTAGTATTGAACCTTGATTTAGTCTTTTATATGCATTTTTCCAGCAATTCATTTTTAGAAATAAGCATAAACGATGTTGCAATCGAATTTGATCATACAAGCATTAAAAAATAGCTCATTAATTCATAAATGGTAAAAAAGTTTGAAGTAATATATTTTTGAAGGGGTTTTGATGAAATTCTATTTGAGATTGGTGCCGAATTTATTAAAACTAAGTTTTTTTCAAAACTCAATTTTTCATGTTTATAACACTGTTAAAAATAATACTTTATTATATATAATTTACATATTTATATCATGTTTAAAAAAGATAAGGGGATTATATAAATGTCAAAAATTTTTATTTCATGTGCATTACCTTATGCAAATGGGCCATGTCATTTAGGACACATTCGTTCAACTTATTTGCCTGCAGATATTTATGCAAGGTACAATCGTATGGTTGGAAATGATGTTTTACTTGTTTGTGCGACAGATGAGCATGGAACTCCAATTGCAGTTAAGGCGGATAAGGAAAATAAAAAACCGATTGAAATTTCAAAGAGATACCATGATATGATTGTAAAAGATGTAGAGTCAATGAACATATCATTGGATAATTTTACAAGAACTACTGATGAAAAACATTATGAAATTGCTAAAAATTTCTTTAAGGATTTGTATGATAATGGATTTATCTACAGAGAGGATATCCAACAGTTATACTGTCCGAACTGTAATAAATTCTTGCCTGACAGATATGTTGAAGGATTATGTCCGGTTTGTGGATCAGAAGCAAGAGGAGACCACTGCGAAAAATGTGGAAGGGCACTAGACCCAACAGAACTCGATGAACCTCATTGCATTACCTGCGGAACCACTCCAGTTATTAAAGATACTTTCCAATATGCATTTAAATTATCTGATTTTGAAGATGACTTGAAGGATTATATTCAAAACAATGAAAATCTTCCGGCCAATGTTAAAAATTATGCATCCAACTGGTTAAATGATGGACTAAACGATTGGATTTTAACAAGGGATATGGATTGGGGTATTCCAGTACCTCTCGAAGAGGCCAAAGGTAAAGTATTGTACGTTTGGATTGAAGCATTCTTAGGTTATATCTCATCAGCATCACAATGGTCAGAGCAATCCGGCAAGAAATGGGAAGAGTATTGGGATGACTTTGTAGTTCATTTCATTGGAAAGGATATCATTTACCACCATTCAATATTCTGGCCGGGTCTTTTAAAGGCATATGGATGCAAATTGCCAGATATGATTTATGCTGGAGAATTCTTATCTCTTGAAGGAGAAAAAATGTCCACAAGTAAGAATTGGGTTATTTGGATAGCTGATTTCGTAAAAGATTATGACCCTGACCTTTTAAGATATTACTTGACTATCAACGCTCCTTTAAATAAGGATTCAGACTTCTCATGGGACGATTTCCAAAGAAGAAATAACGATGAATTAGCTGATGTAATTGGTAACTTCCTACATAGAACATTTACATTCACCCGTAAGTATTTTGACAGTAAAATCCCTGAATACGCCAATCCGTCAGCTGAAGATGAAGAGTTCAAAAAAGCAATTGAAGAGTTACCTGCAATTGCAGGTGAATATATCTCTAAATTTGAATTCAGAGAAGGTTTGCTTGAAATATTTAAAGTAGCCAAAAAAGGAAATAAATACTTCAACGATCAAGAGCCATGGAAAGCCGTAAAAGAAGACATGCAAAAGGCGGCAAATTGTCTTTATTTATCAAACCAATTAGCAAAAACATTAGCCTACACATTAAAACCATATTTACCAACCAAAGCTGATGCAATAGCTAAAATAATGAATATTGATGATTTATCAGAGTGGAAGGATGCAAGCGTTTTCCTTCCAAGTGGTTATGAAATCAACAAGGCAAAACCTTTATTCAAAAAGATTGATGATGAAGTGATTGAAGCTGAAAAAGCGAAATTACAAGAAAACTTAAAAGAAAGTAGTGAGGATGAGAATATGAGTGATTTAATTAGTATTGATGATTTTGATGAAGTTGTAATTAAAATAGGACAAGTTTTAGAAGCGGAAAAAATAGAAAAATCTGACAAATTATTAAAACTCCAGGTTGATATCGGCGAAGAAAAACCAAGACAAATTGTTGCAGGACTTGCAAAATTCTACTCTCCAGAAGAATTGGTTGACAGAAAAGTTTGTGTTGTAGCTAACCTGCAACCGGCAAAACTATTCGGAACCTTATCTCAAGGTATGATTCTTGCAACCGGTGGATCCGGTGCATTGTTATCTCCTGATGAAAACGGGAAAGTAGGCGAAAGAATCCAATAGATTAGATTAAAATGCAAGAGTCTGTCCTGGTAAATAGAGCCGAGAGCTATCTGAAAGAAATTTCAAATGATTCGATTAGCTTAGAGAATATTGAAGATTTTGAAAATTTCAAAAGCCTTTACTTTAAATTAGATGACAGACTAAACCATTTGCAAAAATTAAAGGATGATATGGATGCACAGGGGTACACAACCCCTTTCACTGCCTTAAATAAATATGGGACCAAATCCGTTTCTGATGTGGTGGTGGAAGAAGTTGGAGAAAGCAGTCGCCATAATCAGATTTTTAGAATGAAGGCAAATGCCAAGAAAAATATTTTAGATAGGGTTAAATCAGCAATTGATTCACATAAGATAGCTATCGGTAATTTGAATCAGTTCGGATATTTGAAATGCAATTCCTGTTATAAGAAATATACTATTGATGAATATAAACAAATGGAATCCAAATGCAGCTGCGGCAGTAAAGGATTTACATTTAAAATCAAAAAGGAAGCTACATACAGGGTTGAAATTATACCTTATTTGCCTTTATCCGGTAACTATATGGTTTTAAGAAGTGAATTGTGTGGCTATGGTAAGGAATCCTTTAAGAAAGTTTTGAACATACTTAAACAAGAGCGTAAAGGTGTTGTAAATACTGTTTCTCTTGTTATAAAATTCAGAGATAAAAATAATCGCCTAATTAGAAAGAACATTACTTTAGGTTCTGAATTCGTTAACAGCTATGAAGAGGAAGTCAGACGAATATATGGTACCAATGTAAGAATTGAAGTTTTAAGACTTAATAGAACCAAACCCGCAATAATTGATGATAAGCATGCAAGAACTGCACTGGCCCTTGCCTACGTCAGATATGCTGAGGAAATAATTGAAAACATTAAAGAGGATATATTAAAAAGAAACTTGACTGATTTTAAAAGATTAAATAAGTATTTTGAGGTTATTTCCGAATATGAAAATCAAACTCCGGACTACATTGACAAATATGATTTGGATGCAATCGATTCTTGGAGAAAATCAAAAATTGAAGAGGAATTTATAAAATTCGGATACTTTGATAAGTTTGGAAAGATGAAAAGGTCTCTTAGACGTGATTTGAAAGTGAGAGATAATATCTATAAGAACACTTTTGTAAATATTGCAGCTACCTTAATAATTTGGGACATCTTCAGATATTACCTGACAACTTCCAATAATTCACGCAGAATTGAAAACGGACCATTCCCATATATACGGGTTGAATTGGATAGGGAACAAAGAAAGGTATTCCAGATGGACTATACTGACATAATTGAAACTTTAAATAATTTTACTGATATCAAGATTATTCCTGTTCCTGAAATGGACTTGCTTTTATATGAGAAATTCCAATTTGAAAAGCAGATTAGAAATTCTAATATTCAATTTAATTATGTTGCGCTTGGAGCTGCTTTGATATATGAAAATTCAAATATTCCTCTTGAAAACATCAGCAATGCATTCAATATTAATGAATCCAGAATAAAAAAGGAAATTAAGCATATTGACCATATTAAAAATCCGAAAAGCGATAAATCAAAGAGATTTTTAGAACTAATTAAAAAATAGTGATTATATGGATGAAGATGTCACAACTGTTCATATGTCAAAAACGTTAACATCTGCAATGATTGTTGATTTAATAGAAAAGTATCCTAGTCTGGTTGAAATCACCTGCCCTCCCAGTGTGTATGATAGAACCTCTTCAACATATATTGATGCATTAAGTGAGCTGCATATTAAGGTTAAGAAGAAGTATAACTGGGGAGCCAAATCAAAGACTAACGGCGCGGAATTTGAAGTTTTAAGATTGTCTAATGAAGGTTTGTCTGCAAAAGAAATATCTCAAGAAATGGGCATTACGCTTAATAGGGTTTATTACCTGCTTAAAAAAAGCGATGCCACTTTTGATAATAGGAAAAGAAAACATGATCACAGTGAGGTAAAACGACTTCAAAGTGAAGGATTATCTGCAAAGCAGATAGCTGAGAAATTAGATATGCCACTTAGAAGTGTTTACTATATTTTAAACAAAAAATAATTACTTTTTTTAATAATGAGTGTCATATAATTTAATATGATGATTTTACCACAACTTCCTTTATATGCCATAGCTTTAATCTGTGGTTTACTATCTTTTTTTGTAACCAGATTGACTATGCCCAGAATTATTAAAAAACTTGAAGATGCTGACATTGTCGGAAAGGACATTCACAAGTCATGGAGGCCCGTTGTTGCTGAAATGGGCGGATTTGGAATATTATTTGGTTTTATAATTGGAATGTTTTCCGGAATATATATGCATGACATATTGACAGCTAAATTATGTATAGTTCTGATTGTAATATTGTTAGTGGGTATTATTGGAATCGTAGATGATTTGCTTGCCCTATCCTCAAAGGAAAAGTTCTTCTTGCTGTTCCTGGCAGGTCTTCCATTGATTTGGGCAGCACCTCCGAATGTAGGTTTATTGTATCTGATTACTATTCCAATAGCTTTATCAATCGGATCTAACTTGACAAATATGCTTGCAGGTTTAAACGGAATCGAATCTGGTTTGGGTGTCATTTCAATGGCATCATTGACAATTGCATGTATCATTTTGGGAAAGTATGATGTAACAATCATTTCCATGAGTATGCTTGGTGCATTAATCGCATTCTTGTATTATAACAGATATCCTGCAAAAATCTTCCCTGGAGATACAGGTACACTGATTATTGGGGCAGCTATTGTTTGTATCGCATTTATTGGAAGGGTAAAATTGATTGCATTCATTGTTTTAATGCCGAATATTATTGATGCAGCTTTAAAATTCTATTCTGCCGGTTTTATGAACCGTCAACAGCAAAAACCAACACAATTAAATGATGAAGGAAAATTGGTCAGGCCGGAACAGGGTTTCAAATCATTAATCAGATTGATTTTAAGAAAACCAATTTCTGAAAAGGATGCGGTAAAAATAATCTGGGGTATCGGTTTAGTATTCGGATTGCTCGGTATTATTGTTGCATTGATGATGCCGGGAATGATTGAAAACCAAACATTAATGAACTTTTTACAAATAAAAGAAATGTTTTATCATATTTAGGTGAGCAAATGAGGCCTTATGTAATATTGAATGCAGCAATGACTTTGGACGGTAAGATTGCAACAGCTACTGGTTCTTCAAATATCTCCGGCAAAAAGGACCTTGAAAGGGTTCATGAGCTAAGAAAAGAATGCGACGGAATCATGGTTGGAATTGGAACCGTACTTGCTGATGACCCAAGACTTACAGTCCATAAGATTGATGCAAAACCGGAGGATAATCCTGTTCGTGTTGTAGTTGACAGCAAATGCAGGACTCCAATCGATGCCAGAATTACAAATTCTGATGCAAAAACCATAATTGCCTGTGCAAATGAATATAAGGATGATTTTAAACAGTCTGAAAAATATGAAACATTCAAAAGTCGTGGAGTGAAATTCTTTTGGAGCGGAAGTGAACGGGTTGATCTTGTTGCATTAATGAGCTATCTGCATGAGGAAGGAATTGAAAAGCTAATGCTTGAAGGAGGGTCTACCTTAAACTTTTCAATGATTAAGGCAGGTTTAATTGATGAGATAAGTATTTGTGTAGCTCCAATGATTGTTGGGGGAGCAAATGCAAAGACTTTCTTTGACGGTGAAGGATTTGACCTTATGGATGAAGCAGTAAAATTAGAGTTAATTGACTCATATCAATTGGAAAAAGATTTAATCTTAAAATATAATGTTTTAAATGACTAATTTTTTAATTAAACTAAAAATTGTGCGATATTGTAAAATTGCTTTTGAAAACAAGAAAAAATAGTTAAATAAACATATATATCTTTTAAACACCTGTAAAGCCATTGTTTAGGAGAAAATGTGTGTAGCTATATTATTTTTTACTAGAACAGTCCGCTAAAACCCACAGTTTTACATACGCAATATCTGCAAAGTGACTTTTTATCATGAATATATTTCATGCGGCCTTTGCAGTAGTAGTCCCCATTGAAATAATATACATCATCCTTTTTATCTTCACTATATGGATGAAGCGGCCTTTTGGCTATCAGTGCCAGGTAGAGTGAAATGTTTTCGGTGAATCGTTTGTTTTCATCATCACCACCCGAATACCTGTCAAAATAAAAGCCGATGTCAGAACGTATATTTCTTATAATGTCATCGTTTATTTCAAAATCCTCTGAAATTTCCACACTATAGATATCATCATACACACTGGAGTTATATTTTGCAAGTTGTTTGGTTAGAGGATCCCTATATCTTTCATCAGTAACTTTATTCCTTAAATATTCAATAGGATAATCCTTTAAGTTTTCACGAATAATTTTTAGAAGTTTGGATGCCTTCATAAAATACCTTTATTTTTTAAAAGTTCACGGGGATTATCAACAAGAGCCTTCATTGCTTCGTCATGAGTTAATCCTGCTCCTAAAGCAATTTCATATGACTTTTCAAATGTAATCAGGTCACTTGGTGCGTGGGTGTCTGTATCGACAAGCAATTTGTTTCCAACTTCACGGGCAATGTTAGCAACATGACCGTTTCCAAGGCAATGTCCTTTACGGGCTGAAATCTCTAAATAAATGTCATTTTCCTTTGCAAGTTCTGCTTCTTCAACAGTTATTAACCCAGGATGGCCTAATATATCAACATTTTCTGATTCAACTGCAGCTCTGTTTGTTCCAGGGGTTACAGGTTCATTCAATGTTTCTCCATGCACTACAACAATTTTGGCACCTAACTCCTTTGCTCTTGCAGCTATTCCATCAATGGATTCGCATGGAGCATGGGTAACTTCAGCACCTAAAACAACGGTAATGTCCCAGTTTGCATTGATGTCGTCAATTGCATCTTGAATTGCCGGGATTGTATCAACATTTGACCAGTCAACATGGTCTGTAATAGCTATTGCCTCATGGTCTAATTTTAAAGCTCTTCTTGCAAGTTCGGATGGCAGTAATTCTCCGTCACTGAATAAACTGTGCATATGTAAATCAATTCTTTTATTCAAAATATAACCTCTTAATATTAAATATAATATTTTATATAATACCTAGAATATATATTTATACAACTTAAAATATTTTTGAGGTAGTAAATATGAAAGCAAAAGCTGTAAAGATGGCAGATGGTGTTTATTGGGTTGGCGTAATCCATTGGCACAGTAGAACTTTCCATGGATATGGAATTCCAGGTACTACTTATAATGCATATCTAGTATTTGGTGAAGAAAAAACCGTATTGATTGATAATGTTTACAGGGGAATGTTTGAACAATTCGATGCAAGAGTTAAGGATGCTTTTGAGCAAGAAGGAAAAGAATTCAAAATAGACGTATTTGTTCAAAACCATTCTGAAATGGATCATTCCACATTTTTAAGAGAAACTATTGCTAAATATAATCCTGATGCAGAAATTTATGCCTCTGCAAATTGTATTAAATTTTTAGAAGCACAATATCACAATTTCTCAGATTTGGAAATTAATGCTGTAGCAACCGGCGACGAATTGGATATCGGTGGAAGAACCTTGAAATTCGTATCCGCACCGATGCTTCACTGGCCTGATAGCATGTTCACTCTGCTCGCTGAAGAGGGAATCTTATTCTCAAATGATGCATTCGGACAGCATGTAGCTCATTCCAAAAGGTTTGATGAAGACTATAATGTAGAATACTTGCTTAGGGAAGCGCAAAAATACTATGCAAACCTTGTTACTTTAGGCTCTCCAATGCTTAGAATGAAATTGAATGAATTAACCGAAACTGGTTTAATCAATGAGATTAAAATGATTGCACCCTGTCACGGTCAAATCTGGAAAAATCCTGCACCTATCGTAGAAAAATATACCGAATGGGGTTCAGGCGTATGCAAAGACAAGATTACTGTAATTTTTGACACCATGCACCATTCAACCGAAAAATTAGCATATCAAATCGCTGAAGGTATAATGAGCGAAGGTGTGGAAGTTGCAATGTACTTTATGCAGGAAGACGGTCCTGATGATGTGATTACAGATATTTTGGACTCTAAAGCCATTGCATTAGGTGCTCCTACAATGATGAACAAGCCGTTCCCAAGAATCGGTAACATGATGTACTGGCTGGATTGTGTAAACTTCAAAGGAACCGGCAGTGAGAAAAGTGCATTGATATTCTCATCCAAAGGATGGGGTGGTGGAGCTATTGCAAAACTCCAAAGAGATTTGGAAGAAGCAGGGTTCACCGTAACCGATACATTGGATGTATTGTTTGTACCTGATGAGGATGTTTTGGCTGAAGCATTTGAAAAAGGTGCCGAACTCGCACGTTCTATTAAAGAATAATCTTAATTATTCTTTCTTTTTTTTTATTTGAGGTTTTTTGTATGTCTGATATTGTTATCTATTTTTCAAGAGCTGGTGAAAATTACTTCGGTGGAGAACTTAAGAACATTGAAAAAGGAAATACTGAGGTGATTGCTGAGTTTATACAGGAATTTACCGGTGCCGATTTGTTCAAGGTTGAACCTGAAGTTGAATATCCTGAGGATTATATGGAATGTATCGAAATCGCTAAAAAGGAAGAGCAAATGAATTCAAGACCTAAAATTAAAGAATCTTTGGAAGGTCTTGAAGGATATGATACTGTTTATATTGGTTTTCCAAATTGGTGGGGAACACTTCCGATGCCGATGTTCACTCAGTTGGAACAGCTAGATTTCACCGGAAAAGTTGTTAAGCCATTTGTAACCCATGAAGGATCTGGCTTTGGAAAAAGCATTAAGGATTTATCTAAATTATGCGTTGGTGCAGATATAAAAAAAGGTCTTTCAATTCCAGGCTCAGAAGTTTATAATGTAAAGGATACCGTAGGATTGTGGATTGAAGAATGATTCGCGTATTGATGTAATATTCAATAACTATTAAATATTCATTTAACTTACTGATTATTATGAGTGTTTTTGTTCCGGGACATATTACTGGTTTTTTCAATATTGAAAATCATGATTCCAAATTGAAAAACGGATCTTGTGGAGTCGGGTTTCTAGTATCTGATGGTGTCAGGACTACAATTCTTGAGTCCGACAGTTTTGATTATGAAGTTAATCAGGGCGATGACACAATAATAAGGGAAATATTAAATATTCTGAACCTTGAAAGCAATGATTTTAAGATTGTACAGGAGATTGGCCTTCCAATCGGTGCTGGTTTTGGAACATCTGCCGCTTCGGCATTAAGCTTGACTCTGGCTTTAAATGAATTTTTGGATTTGGGATATCCTAAGGATTTGTGTGGGCAAATAGCTCACATGGCTGAAGTTAATTTGGGTGCAGGTTTGGGTGATGTGATAGCACAAACTGGTCACGGTTTGGTTTTAAGGACAAGGCCTGGTGCTCCGGGAATCGGTGAGATAGAATCCTTTGAGCATGATGTTTATATTGCCTGGAAAACCTTCGGTGAGATTGAAACCTCAAGCATCATTCAAGATCCAATTCATAAGAAAGCTATTTCTGATTCAGGCATTAAATATTGGGAACTTTTCAAGAAAGACCCAAGCTTAAAAAATTTCCTTGACTTTTCAAATAGATTTGCCAATGAAACAGAATTAATGTCTGGTGAAGTCAAAGAATTGGTTTATTATTTTAATTCTTTGGACAATATTTTAGGTAGTTCAATGGCAATGCTTGGAAATACGGTATTTGCATTCGCATATAATGAAGATGCATTCAAAACTTTAAACATTGAAGGCTTGCATATAGATAAACTTAACAATGTTGGGATTGTTCATGATTAAACTCAGCTATGATGTTAAAAATTACAGGAATGATCTGCTCGATTTGGTTGAGTCAGGCGATACAGTTATCGAACTGGGTTGCCATACCGGTGGGACAACCAGATTGCTTCCAAGTGACTGCAATGTGATAGCTATAGACAATTCACCGGAGGCAACCGATGAAATGGCAAAGTTGGATGTGACTTTTATTTCAGGTGATGTCCGCTTACATGAAGTTATTGCTGAAGTTTTTAAGATTGCTCAGTCATGCGATGTGCTTGCAATCGATTTGGGTGGAGGATATCATCCGGATACTGTTTTTAAAGTCTTTTATATATGGTCATCTACTTTTAAGCCAAAACACACGGTAATCAGAAACCGTGGAATTTTGGAATTTTTTAACTCCGCAATCGGAAGTGATGAGAAAATCATTAGCGAGGAAGGTTATCTTGAAACCTATCATGATTCAGGTATTCCTCCATTAATTAAAGAATTCGACTTGTGGACTCCAAAACTGAAAAAATAGTTAACTTTAAATAATATGGTTTTTTTTAAAACAATTTTTCACTCTTAAATCAATTTAGCAGCGTTTAAAAAGCAAAGTTTATTAATAATAATTCTTAGATTAATATTTAGCTGAATATAAGAGGTATTATTATGGCAAAACCTATTGGTGATACTCCTGAATTGTATGGGGATGAAGCAACAGAATTTTTAAATCATATGCTTGATCCACCTACAGAAAAACAGAAAGAACTAGCTAAAAAAATGAAAGAGCAAAGAATTGTTTATTTTTGGGATGAACCTCCTGAAAATAGATAGTTATTTAATTTATTCTAAATCTAAATAAATGTAAAATCTTTTTGTTGGGTCTCGTTGAGAAATGAAATCTATATCTTTCACTTTTTCACTATCCTTGTTTAAATGTTCAAATCCGTTTTTTGTAACATAAAAATTAAAAGCTTTCGCATAACCTTCGACAACAATGAATTTGAATCCTATATGATTTTTAGAGATTTCCTTTAGACTATTTAATATATTCCTTAATATATGGCTACCTAAACCCTCACCTGAAAATCTTTTGTCAAGTGCTAACCTTCCAATTTTAACTGCAGGAACATTTCTGTTTTGTGATTTTACTCCTAATTTTCCTTTTATTTTCATTTTAAGATTTTCATCGTTAATGTTTTTTAATATTAATGTATCAGTTAAAAGAGAAACATATCCAATTATTTTTCTATTGCATACTATAATTTTTGTTGTATTGGGATTTGCATTTTGTTGTTTAAACGCATCATTTTTTAAAAAATCATTTAAATCATAGTCACCACAATCAAAATTACTTAAATCATGATTTTCATTCAATGTCTCAAAATAATAATTTTCTTTAATTTCTTCGATGTTCATGAAGCATAATATAAATTATTAGTTTATTTATAATTTGCTTATTTATTGTTAAAATATTATTTTAACATTGTAAAATTATTTTTATAGATAATAATTGATTTTTAGAAGTTTTTTGTATTGTTTGTGAAATTATTTTTTTAAAATCTTAAAAATAATGTCAAAATTGGTACAATTAATATTTATATATCAGTATATCGAAAAATATAATTCATAAGTATAACGAGGTTAAATAATGATAGGTAAAAAGATTCGTTTAGAAAGAATCATTAACAGAAATACAAAAAGAACAGTAATCGCACCTATGGACCATGGTGTATCAAGCGGTCCGATTCCAGGAATCATTGACATGGATGAAACCGTTGAAGAAATCGCCCAAGGAGGGGCTGATGCGATTTTAATGCATAAAGGAATCGTAAAACAAGGACATCGTGGTTACGGTGAAGATATCGGTTTGATTGTACATTTATCTGCAAGTACTTCCCTTGCGCCAGATCCAAACGATAAAGTAACAGTTACAAGCGTTGAAAAAGCAATTCAACTTGGTGCAGACGCTGTTTCAATCCACGTAAACCTTGGAAGTGAAACCGAAAGCCAAATGTTGCAGGAATTAGGTGCAATAGCAGAAACCTGTGACTACTGGGGAATGCCGCTTCTTGCAATGATGTACCCAAGAGGACAAAAAGTGGAAAATGAGCATGATGTGGAATTCGTAAAACATGCCGCACGTGTAGGATCCGAACTTGGAGTAGACATTGTAAAAACCAACTACACAGGAGACCCTGATTCATTCAGTGAAGTTGTAGAAGGAGCAATCGTTCCTGTTGTCATTGCAGGCGGCCCTAAAGTTAGCACTGATGAAGAGTTATTGCAAATGGTAAAGGATTCCCTTGAAGTTGGAGGGGCAGGTGTTGCATTTGGACGTAATCTTTTCCAAGCTGAAAACCCTGGTAAAATTACAAGAGCAATCTCAGAAGTTGTTCACCATGATTTAGATGTTGAAGAAGCTTTGGAATTCTTAAAATAGGTGATTGAATGCAAAATAAATTCGCTTGGATAAGCACTCCTGACGAAGAATGGGAAGATAAAAAAGAAATGATTACCACTGCATTGGAATCAGGAATAGATTATGTTTTGGATTTTGATGATATAGAACAGATCAGAAAACTCGGCAATGTAAAAATAATTGCAAATAATGATGATTCAGATATATATTTGGTAGGTATTAACGGTGAAGGAGACGGCTTTCTTGAATTGAATGATGATTTCACTGATTCAACAGATATTGCAAATGCAAAGAAAGCAAAAAGCGAAGGAAAAACCGTATGTGCATATATAAAAATCACAGATAAGGCTCATGAACAACTGGCTGTTAAATTAGGTTCAATTGTAGATTATATTATTCTTGTTGGCACTGACTGGACAATAATTCCACTTGAAAATATTATTGCAGACCTTCAAAAAGAGGATGTGGAAATTATTGCGGCTGTTCGTGATTTGGATGGTGCAAAAGTTGCTTTGGAAACATTGGAACATGGAACCGACGGTATTATCTTTGAGGCAAATGATTTCAATACAATCAAGAAAATAGCACAGGAAGTTGTTGAAGCATCACAAGCTAAATATGAGTTGAAGATAGCTACTGTGACTAATGTAAAACCGTTAGGATCCGGAGACAGGGTATGCGTTGATACAACAGACATGATGAAACCTGGAGAAGGGATGCTGATAGGTTCCTATTCAAAATCAATGTTTTTAGTGCATTCAGAGTCTCTTGAAAGTGAATATGTTGCTTCCCGTCCATTCAGAGTAAATGCAGGTCCAGTTCAGGCATATGTAATGGTTCCTGGAAACAAAACCAGATACCTGTCAGAACTTGTGGCAGGAGATGAAGTGTTGATTGTCAATACTGAAGGTGAAACCAGAACAGCATATGTTGGAAGAAGCAAAATCGAAAGAAGGCCATTGATTTTAATTGAAGCTGAATATGAAGGCCAAACCATCAGAACACTCCTGCAAAATGCGGAAACTATCAGGATTGTCGATGAAAACAACAATCCATTATCAGTAGCTGATGTAAAGGCTGGAGATAAGGTAAAAGTATACATTGAATCTAATGCACGTCACTTTGGAATTGCTATTGACGAGACAATTATTGAACAATGAGGTTATGATATGTCAGAGGTACGAGCATTTTTAGCTATAGATTTAGATGATGATTTAAAACCAGAGATTAATAAGATTATTAAAGAATTTAAACAAATCGATACAAGAATCAAATATGTGGAATTAGCAAACCTTCATTTAACCTTGAAATTCTTTGGAGAAATCGATACTTCCGGTTTAAAACTACTGGAAGAGAAAATAGCCAATGTCGTATCTGAATTCAAACCTTTTGATATCAAAATTAAAAGTTGTGGAGCTTTTCCGAACAACAATCATATAAAAGTTATTTGGGTCGGCATTGATGATGATTCAATAATCAGGCAACTGCATGATAAGCTTGATAAGGAATTTGTCAAATTGGGCTTTGAAAAGGATAAGAAATTCTCAACACATTTAACCATTGGCCGCATGAAATCAGCTAAAAATAAAGCTCAGGTCAAATCAACCATTGAAGAATTCAGTGATGTTGAAATTGGTGAGATGACTGTAAACAATATTATCTTAAAGAAATCTAAGCTAACACCTTCCGGACCGATATATAAAGATTTAAAAGTATTCGAATTGTGATGTCATGGATTATAATTTAATATTAACTGATATAAAACCAACAGTTGATGAAACAGAAAAAATCACAGAGGTTTCATCTAAAGTCATTATCTATCTGCAGAGTTTATGTGATGAGGAAAGCCTCAATGCAAAAGTTGCTTTGGTAGGTTCCGTTGCCAAAAACACTGCACTTAAAGGCAAATCGGATATTGACATTTTCATTGCATTTCCATTGGATACTGATAAGAAATATTTAAAGGAAAAGGGATTGGAATTGGCTCATAAGTGCTGTGATGAGTTTAATGCTGTTCCGGAACATCATTTTGCTTCTCATCCTTATGTAACCACTTATATTGAGGATTTTGAAGTGGATATCGTCCCGTGCTATGCAATCGAAAACGGAAATCAGCTCAAATCAGCAGTCGACAGGACAATTCTGCATACCAGATATGTCAAGGCCAATTTGAATGAAGGTCAGGAGGATGAAGTATTGCTTTTAAAGCGTTTCATGGCAATGACTGGAACTTATGGCTCTGAATTCAAGGTCGGTGGCTTTGCAGGTTACTTATGTGAGTTACTGATTATTTATTATGGCACTTTTGAAAATACTTTAAAAGAGGCAATCAACTGGAAATTTGGACACACCATAGATTTGGAAAGCTATGGCACATCAAAGAATTTTAAAGACCCATTGATTGTAATCGATCCGACTGACAAGAATAGAAATGTAGGTGCCGCTTTAAGATTGGACAGATTGGCAGAATTTATTCAGTCTGCCCGCAATTATATTTTTTCAGACAATAAGAAAGATTATTTTTATCCATTGAAAAGAGATTTGAATAAAAACGATGTTTTAGGTCAATTTGAATCAAGAAACGGTGAAGTTATAGCCATCAGCTTCAGGATTCCGGATATTCCTCTTGATACTTTACATCCTCAGCTCAGAAAGACAACCGAAGCTCTTGAACGCAAATTGAATGATGAGGAATTCAATGTCTTTAAGGCTGATTACTGGAGCGATGAAATTTTTAGATGTGTAATTCTTCTTGAGATGGTTTCATCAAAACTGAATGACATTAAGGTGAATGTCGGGCCGAAAGTGTTCATCAATCAGGCCTGTGAGAATTTTGCAGCCAAATACGGCCGTGAAAACTGTTATGTTCAAGGGGATTATCTTGTTCACACACAAAAAAGAGAATTCAATAATGCTTTAGGTCTAATTGAGCATATTTTTACTAAAGAACATATAAACTTAATTAAAGTAGGCAAAAACCTTAAAAGGAATATAATTGAGACTTATGAATTTATAGATATCGATGAAATTGAAAACGATGAATTTTTAGAATTCTTGGATGACTTTGTAAATCCGGGCCAGCACATTGTAAGGTGAAGTAATGGCGCAAAATAAAACCGAAGAAATAGATTTGATTGTAAACCATCCTAAAAAAGCAATAAACAAGTTAGCATTTCCTATCATTGTTAGTAACCTGTTTATGACTCTTAACAATATTATTGATGGTATTTGGGTTGCAGGATTGGGTCCGGAACCTCTTGCGGCCGTTGGTTTTGTAACACCATTGTTCTTTGCATTTGTTGGAATTGCAAATGGTTTGGGGGCAGGTTCTAACAGCCTAATAGCCAGATGCATTGGCGCTGAAAGGTATCATGATGCTGGAAATAGTGCAATTCACTCCATAATGTTATGTTTCATTGTTACTGCCGTTTCCACAATTCTAATTCTGGTTATCTTAAAGCCTCTTCTTTTAATGATGGGTGCACGTGAAGTAATAGGTTATGCTTTAGATTATGGGTATATTGTTCTAGGCGGTGTTTTTTCATTATATATCCCTGCGATGCTTGCTGCAATTTTCAGATCTCAAGGGGAAATTGAGCGCGCATCATATCCTCTAATGCTTACAGCAATAATTAACATGATTCTAGACCCAATTTTCATTTATGTTTTAGGATGGGGTATTACAGGTGCAGCTATTGCGACAGTTCTTGCAGCGACACTTGCAATGCTTCCTATGATCTATTGGATGTTTTATAAAAAGGACAGCTTTTTAGAAATCAGACTAAAGGAATATAAAAGAAACTTATCAATCTATAAGGACATTTTAGTTGTTGGAATTCCAGCCAGTCTGGAGCAGTTCATTCTTTCTTTTGTATCAATCCTGATGAATTACTGGTTAAGCATATTGTCAGGGACTATAGCTGTAGCGGCATATACTGCAACTTGGAGACTGGTTTCAATTGGAATATCTCCTTTAATCGGTATTGGGGTTGCTGCTTTGACTGTTGGTGGGGCAGCATACGGTGCCCGCAATTATGATAATCTGAAAACCGCTTTGTTTTATGGTGCGAAATTAGGTTTGATTTCATCAATAATTATTTGTTCAATTTTCTTCATATTTGCAGAGCCGTTGTCTTTTATTTTCTCATATTCTGCAAGCAGTTCCGTATTGGCTTCAAGGGTTGTTGAAGCTTTGCGCATTCTCTGTTTCTTTATATTGTTGATGCCGCTTGGTATTTTGGCAGGTAACATTTTCCAGGCAATGGGAAAGGGAACAATGTCTCTAGCCTTAACAATGCTTAGGTCATTCATTTTGGAAATACTCTTTGCAGGTTTATTTGCATTCGTATTCAATATGGTGGATATAGGAATATATATTGGTATTGTATGCGGCATGTCTCTTGGTTCCATTATCGGATTCATTCATGTAAACGTTTATCTGAAAATACATAGGGACTATTTTAATTGATTTATTATATTTATAAAATTTTGTTCAAATTTTTTCATTATAACTTCTGAATGTAAAAATAATATGTTATTGAATTTTTTTCATATTTTATTAAATATTTTTTAATAAATTTAAAAATTATTGTAAAATGATTATTAAGATTATGACAATTGTCAATTTTGGATATTAAAATTTTTCAAAAGTTTTATAATATGCTTTTTTAATATTATTAATCATGTCAGAGATTAAAAAACTCACAGTTGATGTTGATGTTAAACAATTTTATGACAAGTATGTTGATTTTGAGGAAATATCAAAATTATGTATAGAAGAGCAGGAAATGTTAGGATACAACTGGAATTATCCTCCATTTGATTTTGATGTGGAAGATATATGGAATTCTTACAATAAGCTTAAAATAATAGCTTTCAAGATTGATTTTTCAGCTGAAGAACTAGAGCATACTTTCTCTGATGATGAATTGGAATTCGTTTTAAAAAGATTTGAAAGGCTTAAAGTTAAATTAATGAATGAAATTTACATGCTTGAAAACGAAAACTCCTTAGGACTATTTTTAGGCAAGTGCAACTTATGTATGAGATGTACAAGAGAATTTGGAGCGCCTTGCAAAATGCCATTTAAAATGAGATACTCATTAGAGTCTTTAGGAGCCCATGTCGATAAAACTGTTGAAGACTTATTCGGATATAAGATTCTTTACGCTCATGATGGTAAATTGCCGGAATATCTGATATTTGTAGGCGGTTTACTTTATGATAAAAACTAGGTGATAAAATGATTGTAAGTGTAATAGGTGGAACAGGACCACAAGGACTTGGAATTGCAGAAAGATTAGCTATTGCTGGTGTTGAAGTAATTGTCGGTTCCAGAAAAGAAGAAAAAGCATTAGACGTTGTTGCAAAAGCTAAAGAAGAATTAGCAGACTATGACTTAAACATGGTTGGAATGGCAAACGAAGATGCTGCAAAAGCAGGAGATGTATTAATCCTCACAGTACCTTTAGCTGCACAAAAACCTACTGTTGAAGGAATCAAAGAATTCTGTACTGACAAAATAGTCATGGATGCAACAGTACCATTAGAAACAGCTATTGGTGGAAAACCATTCAGATTCGTTGACCTAATGGAAGGATCCGCTGCTGAAAGAACCGCTAAGATTCTTGAAGGCACCGGTGCAAAAGTAATTTGCGCATTCTGTAACATTTCAAACTCACACCTCTCAAACATCCCAGAAGAAATCGACTGTGACTGTTTAATTGCAGGTGATGACAAAGAAGCAAAAGAAATCGCAGCAGAAATCATCGACAAAATACCTGGTATAAAAACAATCGACACAGGTATTCTTGAAAAAGCAAGAATCATTGAAAAAATCACCCCATTGTTAATTGGATTAAACATTAAATACAAATCCCATTATGGTGGTTTAAGAATTACAGGAATTCCTGCACTCGACAAAGACTAATTTGATTAATATGGATTCATTTGAGGCGTTGATAGGTAAACACATTGATGAAGTTGCCTTAAATGAATCGCCAACTTTTTTTATTGCTTCATTGGAGTATTTTTACAAGAATTGCGGCAGGCGCTATCCCGCCTCGAAATTCAAGCTTGCCGATTTGGACTATTTTAACCTGATTGAATTTGCTGACCTTTTTAAGCATGAATCTGTCTTGATTATCTGGTATAATGAAGATGGGATAATAACTGATCTGGAGCTTTATTACTTAAGCAACGATTTTGACGTGTTGTTTAAGGACTATTACTATATCAAAAAGGCCATTGAAAATGGTGAGGCTCATAGATTAACTGAAGGGGACACACGGTATTTGGGTGCAGCCAGATTGAATGAGAAGGTAAGACAGCCTAATAGTGAAAAATTAGCAAATAAAAGGGAATTGGTTCTTAAAAAGAAATATCTGCAAAAAATTATTAATGAATTGGGATATAAATGCAGATAATCTTTCAAATTTATCTTTTTTCATTCTAAAAGAAACTATTTAATAACATATTGTTCAAAGTGAGAAGTCCTATATTCATTCAATAATCATTGCAATCGTTTCAGTTCTGCTGTTCTTTTTTGGGATTGCTGTAGTTTAGAATCTGTCAAATTCCTTTTGTGCATTCTCATAGAAATATCCTAGTTCACGCCCATTTACAAATATGTGGCTTACTGTTATGGAAACGCTCATTTCATAGTCATCGTTAACCTTTCCCCAGGTTACAAGCGGTTGGATGGCTTGCCCGTCAACTACACAGTTTGTAATCATATCAAAATCAACCCAGGGGATGCATGAGAAGTTTGCAATATTTTCAAAGTCCCTCTTTTCCATTTCTAGAGTAAATCCTTCCTTTTTGCCACTTAATATATCTTCGGATTGATTTTTTACATAATCATGCCATTCCAGGATGCTGTCAAACTCTTGAGGAACTATAACTCTCATTTCCATGTAAATTTCGTTTTCGTCATCCATTATTGGACTGACACCATCAAGATAATCATATTCAATTGCTTTTTCATCAATTATTCTTCTTTTAAGTTCCGGGACTGAATTTACGGCATTCATTAAACAGCCTAGACTCATTATGAAAAATGACTTATTGTTTTTTTGACACCATTTCCATAACTTTTCTACATTAATTCGGGCACTCATTGAGTAACGAGTTGATTGAAAATTAATGAAGAGATTATTATTTAAATCAAATTCTATTTCTTTCATTTAAAAACCTAAATCTTTTTATATTATTTATTTATATATATTCTATTGTATAAATCATATGTGGTTTTGTTAAAATGAAAGTAGTAATTGTAGGTGGAGGAGCTGGAGGAATTTCCACAGCTTCAAATATACGTAAACTTGATGATGATATTGAAATTACAGTTCTCACTAGAGACAATAAGGTAGCATATTCTCCATGCGCCATTCCTTATGTATTGTCCGGTACAATCGAATCATTTGATGATATTGTAATGAGAACTCCTGAAGATTATAAAAAGAAAAATATAGAAGTTATTGTTGAAGTAGAGGTAACTGAAGTCGATAGTAGGAAAAAAACTGTTACTTACCAGCAAAAAGATGGTAAAGACATAACTATTGACTATGATAAGTTGGTTCTTGCAACCGGAGGAAATCCATTTGTCCCTCCTATGGATGGTGTGGACTTGGAAGGTGTATTCAGAATCCGCAATATCGAAGATGGAAAAAGAGTTAAAGAAGCTATGAAAGATGCTAAAAGTGCTATTGTTACTGGTGCTGGTTTAATTGGAATTGAAATTTCATATGCACTTAAAAAACAAGGATTAAATGTTATTTTAAGTGAAATGCTACCTCAAATTGTTCCAAGGTCTCTTGATAAGGACATGTCAGATATCCTAGTGAAATATCTTGAAATGGAAGGCATCCAAGTAGTTTTAGGAAAACCGATCACTAAATTGATAGGTGATGGAAAAGTAGAAAAAGCATGCTTCGGTGATGAAGATATTTACGATGCCGACATGGTCATTATGGCTACAGGTGTTAGGGCCGAACTTGATCTGGCTAGAATGGCCGGTTGTGAAATCGGAAGATGGGCTATTCTTGTAAATGACAGGATGGAAACTTCAGTTGAAGACGTTTATGCTGTTGGAGACTGTGTTGAGTCTAAAGATTTAATTTTAGGTTCAAATACTATTTCTCAATTAGGTACTACTGCAGTCCGTGAATCAAAAACTTTAGCCCGTACTATCTGCGGTAAAAAATCCAGATTCAATCCTGTTTTAAATTCAATGGTTTCCAAAGTTGGAAATTTGGAGTTTGGTGCTGTTGGTTACACCACAAGTTTTGCTCAGCAAAACAGAATCAGACCAGTTGTGCAGAAGGTACAGGCACTTACTAGAGCTCGTTATTATCCAAACGCAAAACCAATGGATATCAAAGTTATTTGTGATGGAAACGGAACCATTATAGGTTGTCAAATCATAGCAGAGGAAAGGGTGGCTGAAAGAATTGATACAATGACATTGGCCATTACCGAAGGCTTGACCTGCTTTGATTTAAGCAATATGGAATTTGCTTATGCACCACCTGTTTCAATGGTTACAGATCCTTTAATACTTGCTGTTGAAGAAGTTAGTAAAAAATTTAATTAAATTATTAGGGAGATGATAAAATGGCAGAGCACGGACATGGTCATGGCCACGGAGGCCAAATGACACCTGAACAACAAAGACAGATGATTGAGCAAGAAATAAGATTGGCAAAAAATCTTGGTCAAATCAAACATAAAATCGTTGTAATGAGTGGAAAAGGTGGGGTTGGAAAATCCACTGTTGCAGCCAACATTGCTGAAACCTTACAGAAGTTAGGTTATAAAACCGGTATTTTAGATGCGGATATTCACGGACCGAACATTCCTAAAATGTTAGGTTTGGATTTATATGGCGAGGCATTTGGTGAAGTTCAGTTTGAAGCATTTAAAGAGATTACTGAAGCCGGTTTAGCTCAAAAAACCTTTGAAAACGATGAGGAAAAGTTAGCTTACATAGAATCAGTCAAAGAGGAATACAAGAATTCAATGTTTCCGGTTGTATTGCCAAGTGGTCTGAAAGTGATGTCCATGGCATTCCTTTTGGAAAGCATAGACACTCCAATCATTTGGAGAGGACCTCAAAAAACCGGTGCAATCAAACAATTGATTTCCGATGTATACTGGGGACAGCTTGATTATCTAATCATAGACAATCCTCCTGGAACAGGAGATGAACCATTGACAGTTCTTCAAACCATTCCTGATGCTGATGCAGTCATTATGGTCACCACACCAAATGTAGTATCACAGGAAGATGTTTTGAAATGCGTAAAAATGGTTGAAATGATGAATATCTCTCAAATTGGTTTGGTTGAAAACATGGCATATTACATCTGTCCACATTGTGATGAAAAGCTCCATATTTTTGGAAAAGGAAATGGTGAGGCATTTGCCGAAGAAATGGAAATCACTTATCTTGGTGATTTGCCGATTGAAGAAAATGTTTCCAATTCACCTAATAAGGATGGTGTCATTGCTACAATTGACCCTGATGATGAGGTTTCAAAAAGATTTGTTGAAATCGTAAAGGATATTCAGGAAAATTTCATAAAAGACTAATATTTATGATATAGCTTACTCGGGCTATGTTAACGATGTATCCTAAGAAATTAGGATCTTCTTTTAATTTTTTAAAGTAATCTAATTTTTCTATTATATACTCTTTGTTTTCATCCATTACATTGAATGAGAAATACTGCATTCCTATTTCATATTCTTGGGCATCTGTAAAAATAGGGACCAGATATTCTCCGTCATTTGCATATGGTATTTTGACTGGCTTTGAATCTTCTATTGAGATTATGAATTCCTTATCTTTGATATATTCTTTTATTTCATTTTCGGTTTTCTCAATAGCTTCATTATTCTGGTTTTCACCATGCATGTATATCATGTTGATATTGTTTTTTAGCTCAGGGTGTTTTACTTCTTCAATTTTCATTGTATCTATCTTTGGTTTTTATTGTTATTTAATTTTTTTAGATACTCATCGACTTCATCTTTCGGTATGAATTTCAGTGCCGCTGAGTTAATGCAGTATCTTGCAGACCCTCCTGGTCCATCGTGGAAGAGATGGCCAAGATGTGAATTTGCCTTTGCGCTTCTGACTTCTATTCTTGTTGTTTCATGTGAAAAGTCCCTGTGCCTTATGATCTTGTCATCTGAAATGGGTTTTTTAAATGCCGGCCAGCCGCATCCTGAATCGTATTTGTCATCAGATGAGAATAAAACTTCACCGTTTACGGCATCCACATATACACCCTCTTCAAAAAAGTCATCGTACTTGCCGCTAAATGGTGCTTCTGTCATAGAAAGCTGTGTTATTTTATACTCTTCAGGGGTCAAATGGTCGAATTCTTTATCGTCTATTAAATTTAAATCAACATGGCAATAGCCCTCTGGATTTCTTTCCAGATATTTCTGGTGATAGCTTTCTGCCGGGTAAAAGCTGCCTATTGCACGTGCTTCGACAACAATGTTTTTTTCAGATTCCCTCTGCTTTTGTTTTAGAAAGTTCAGGACGATGCTCTTTTGGGATTCTTCCTGCCAGTAGATACCAGTCCTGTATTGTGTTCCAATATCGTTTCCCTGTCGGTTTTTGCTAAATGGATCAATAATCTTGAAAAAGCTTTCCAGAATATCTTCAAGTGATATTATCTCCGGATTGTAGGTTACCTTTACGGTTTCTGCATGTCCTGTTTTTCCGGTGCATACCTTTTCATATGTCGGCGCAAGGTCAAGGCCGTTAGCATATCCGACTTCAGTCTGATTTACTCCTTTCAATCTTGAAATGAATGCTTCAACTCCCCAAAAGCACCCTCCGGCCAAATAGATTACTTTTTGAATTTTAAACATAATTATTAGTATTATTTTTTACTATTTAAAGTTTGATTCTATCTTGAAACCTATTATACATAAAACTTTTTTATTATTAAGTTCATATTTTATAATTGGAGGAATTACCTAATGTTTTACAGTACAATAATGAAAATTGATTCAATTGATAGATTAAGGGATATTAGAGATGCATTACTTGTTGAACAAGGTATCAACCCTACTCGTCAAGGTGAACAAGCTATTAAAGTGGTTGTTGAAAGAATTGATGAAATTCAAGCTACTTTAGATAAATCTGCTACAAAAAATTTAAACAGAAACAGAAATAAGTGATTTTTGTGATAAGGCTAGTGACAAGCGGAAGACGTTTACTTAGGAAAAGAATGTATCATTCGCCACATAAACGTCATCGAAACTCCCAATATTATCGTGAAAATAAAAATCTTGTTAAACATCATCAAGACAAGTTTAAAACCATGAACGGACCTCAAATAAAACGTAAAAAAAGACCTAAACGTGAGGTCATGAGCGGATTTAAAATGTCTTATAGATACAAATACTACAATAAGGATATTGTAGAAGAAGAAATTGAAGAATCAGAATAATTCTTCTAATAACTCTTTTTTTGAAATAAATCTGTTTTGTGAATGGATATCCAAAACAATTCCTGAAAAGGCTTCGTCATTTTTTGCAAGTGCCCTGAACAATTCACAGGATACTTCACAAGGCTTGTAATCGGTCAGTTCCAAGTATTCAAAGCCTTTTTCATATTCATCCAAGTTGGAAAAGACAATTATCCTGAAATCCTCAAGGCTACCGCATACAAGAAAGTCCCTTTCATGACCTTCACCAATTGTTGGGCATATGAATTTCATTTAAAAGCTCCCGTTTCTGTCCATATTGAAGTTCTGTGAGTGAGGATTTATCACAAAACCCTGGAAATATTCATCCTCTTCAGCTATTTTTGAGATGTCTTCAGAGGTTAAGGCTTTCATCTCCAGTTTGTCCAGGAATAATTTGGATATTTTGGCGCTTCCAACCGCATATTCCCTTATGTCTGTAAAGACTGGAATGATGTATTCCTTGCTTGATTCGGTCAATGTTAATTTAACAGGCCTATCAAGCTCATCAACCATTGTAAAATAGATTTCTTCAGGATATGTATTTAGAATATTGTTCTTTACGCTTTCAAGCTCGATTGCATCTTCGCTTTTGAGCTTTTTGACCATATCCGCATATACCTGAATGTATTCTTTCATTTGGCTTTTGGAAGCCTTTACATTATTTTTTTGATAATCTTCGTAATCTTTAGGGTTCATTTTCATTCACAGCAATCATGAACATCTTCGCTACCAATTACAAAGTCCCATTGAGGTGCATTAATGGCAAGTCCAATGAATTCTTCATCTTCTGAATAATCAGCAACAATCTCACTGCCGATTTTTGTATCGCATACGAATTCATTTTCTTCGAATTGTTCTTTAAAGATTTCAATAGCATTTTTAGCTTCTTCCTCATCTGTGAAAACTGGAATTACAAACTCTTCTGCATCATCCTCTTCTTCGCTGATAATCAATGCAACGATTTCCTTTTCTTCACTGTTTGCATTGGATACGATGATGAATTCCTCGTTGAATACCATGTGTTCGATTTCATGATAGATTTCACCGATTTCTTCGATCTGTTCTTTGTTTTCTTCTTCAAAGGAATCATCGAGCTCTTCTGAATCGCCTAAAGCAGCTTCGATTTTTTCATTTAAGTCATCGTCAAGTTCTATAAATTTTTCTATTAATTGTTTAAGTTCACTCATAGTTTCACCGTAATTCGATAATCATTAAAAAAAGTTCTTTTTTAAAAACAAATGAACATTCTCTTCCTAAACACCACTAAAGGAATACAAACGAATGCTCATTTCAACCATCACCATTGTTCATATTATAAAAAAATAGTATATAACAATATGAACAATACTATATTTGATTTTTACATATATATAGTTTAAGGTAATTAGAATTCATTTTCAATAGCTTTTATTAGGTTATAGATTATTTTGTTTGTACTCACATCAATACTGTTTTTCTCGCCAAGCTCAATAACTTTGCCATTTAGGGAATCGATTTCTGTTTTTATTTTCCTTTGAATATCCTGATGGGTTGATGAATAATGATTATAAGTATCTGGAACCAGTTTTGAATAGAATAACTTCCTGTAATCATCCGGACTGTCCCATAATGTTTCATATCCGGATGCCTTAATGACATCAAATATCTCATCGATAATCCGGTTCATGATTTCGATTGTGTAGTCATTTTCGGTGAGCTTTCCATATGTGACGTCCAGAATTGCCCCAAGGGGATTTAATGAACAGTTGTAAAGCATTTTTGCCCATAGGTATTTATCAATCTCATCTGTGACTTCACAGTTTATTCCGGATGCGGTAATCATTTCAGCTATTTCGGTCAGTTGTTCAGGGTCTTCCTTTTGAAGTGATCCAAGCAAAATAGGTTCTGTATATACTGTAACTTCACTGATATGTCTTTCAGGTCTTGTAAAACCTGTGATTACCCGTGCAACGAATACCTGTTCTTTTGGGAAATATTTCAGATAGTAGTCATCGTTTCCAAATCCATTCTGGAAAATGATTATCTTTGTGTCTTGTTTGAAAATTAATCTGTTTTCATTTAGATTTTTGGCAATTTCCGCATTTGCCGTTGTTTTGCTTGCAATGAATATATAGTCAAAGTAATCTTTTGGAATGTCAGCATAACTTTCAAAAACCGGGACATTTTCGAATGAATAATGTGTAAATAGTCCTGTTCTTCTGATTCCATTCTTTTTAATGGCTTTTGCAGTTTCACCGGTTGCATAAATCGATACTTCTGCTCCCTGTGAAATTACTGAACTTGCTATTCCTAATCCAACTCCGCCTGCCCCTATAAGTAAAATGTTCATGTTTATATTTTTTTCATAAGTATTATTTTAATTTTTCATTTAAAATTTTGGAGTTTCAACATTAATATTTATTTATTTTGGTATTACTAAAGTTTATTTATTTTTTTTAGTTAAAACTAAATTCACAATAGAATAATTTAAATATAGGGAAGTTTAATATAGATTTAATTAAATTAATCGCTTTTTATGGAGTAATGGTGTAGATGGATATTATCCTCAAAAATGATAATTCGCAAAAGGCATTTTTAAGTGAAGATACTTTCGAAGTAGTTTCGATTCTCAAGGACAGTTACGGCTACATTCTTGATTCAATGCAGGAGGAAGGTCTCATTTTAAAGTATCCCAAATGCAATCTATTTAAGGAGCTGGTCTTCAATAAGCAGGTTGTAGGCTTCTGCACTTATGATTTTTCAAGGGAGTTCATGACCGCAGCCTTAAGCAATATTTATGTGCTTCCGGAGTTTAGAGGAAACGGACTCTTTTTAAAAGAGCTTGAAAATACGATGAAGGACCACTACAAACCCAGTATCATGGAGCCAACACGCCTGGTTGTTGAAAGGTTGATCGATTATGGCTTTGCTAAAAGAGTCAATGATGATATTGTTGTAAGTGCCATTGAATTCATTGTTCCGGGCAGCCATGTCCTGTCAAATTCGGACTATGACAATGATGAGCTGTCAACTCACTTTTATGATTTGGAGATGTGCTGCAGTTTCCATGTCCTTGATTTGGATAAGGGAATTATTGCCTATAGCTCTCCTTTAAACCATGATATTATTCATTATGATTGCATTGAAAAAAGAAAAAACATAAATGATGATTACTTTTCCAATATTAAGGACTTATTTGCAGATAACGATGTTGAACTGATGAAGGTCATATTGGATTTGGAAGAACGTTTGCCGATAAAGAACTACACCCTTGAGGAGATTATCGGCGGAGATGATGAGTTTTCCGAATATATCCAGTCACTGATCGATGATGGTCATGTCACCTATGAAAAGGCTTTTGAAATTAAGCAACAAATCAGGGAGGAATACGAATCAGGAATGATTTTAAACGAATCCCTCTTAATCAGATTGGCTTATCTGTTTGACAGTAATTTGGAGCCGTCTATTAAGTCTCATGACGACATTTGCCCATATTGCAGCATGCCAATAGACAGTCACGACAGGTTCTGCCATTTTTGCGGCATTAATCTCGATTATGATATCGATGAAATCCAGGAAAATCTAATCAGATTTATCAACACTTCCAAAAGCGATTTCGAGGAAGATATCAGATTTATAATGTATAAGTTCTTAAAGCTGATTAATGAAAAAATCGAAATAGACTATGCAATCTTTACAATTGAAAATAATTACAACATCTCCTGGAGCAATCTGAGATACTGCCTGGAGGAATACGGGTATTTCCTAAATGGTTCAATTACAGAAAAGGGCTATGAATTTTTGGACAGTCATCCGCTGCACTTTTGGGAAAAATATCATATGGATATTGTAAACTACACTGATTTTGAAGACTATTTTTATAAACATCCGGAAATAAATCCTATTGATAGATGTTTAAACTATTTAGAAAAATTTGAAAATGATGAATATATTTCAGAAATTATTTTAAATATTAAATCAAATTTATAATTTTGAACTCCTTCATTAATTTGCATTAATATATCATCATTTTTTAGAATAATTTTCTATTTTTTAAAATAGACAATAAATTCATTGTTTATTGATTAAAATATTTATAAATATTTTTATATCATTAAAAACAAAATAAAATGTGTACTTAATAAGTTAAAATATTCTAAAATTTAGATTTGACTTATTAATTATTTCATAAGATTAATAAACATTAAATCAATCTTTTTAATAAATGTATAGGAAAATGGTGTGATTATGAAATTGAATAGAAGTATGAAATTGGGATTAATTGTAGCTATTTCCATAATAGCCTTATTCGTTTTATCATTATTAATCTCCCAGGCACCAGCAGGTTCAGATAATTCTGTCCGTTTTGGTATTTTAACACTATTGCCACCTCTTGTTGCTATTGGCTTAGCGTTCATTACCAAAGAAACGGTCCTGTCTTTATTTGTAGGTGTTTTTGTTGGGGAATTCATGTTATGTGTTAATGATTTAAACATTGTTTCAACTGCAGTGAATGCTTTTTTACAAATGGGTTCTCAAATAATTGCATGTATGGCTGACCCATGGAATGCAGGTATTATTCTTCAATGTTTGCTCATTGGAGGTATCATCCAATTGGTAACCAAAATGGGTGGGGCAAAAGCTCTTGCTGATGCTTTTGCAAAAAGAGCAGATACTCCTAGAAAAGCTCAGTTATTCACCTGGATTTTAGGATTATGTGTTTTCTTTGACGATTATGCAAACTCATTAATTGTCGGTCCTATTATGAGGCCTGTTATGGATAAACTCAAAGTATCCAGAGAAAAATTAGCATTTGTAGTTGACGCAACCGCTGCTCCTGTAGCTGGTATTGCAATCATATCCACTTGGATTGGATTAGAAATTAGTTTAATTGCTGCCGGTTTCAAATCTGTTGGAGTAACTAACGTAACTGGTTTTGGAATATTTTTACAGACTATTCCATATAGGTTCTATAACATCTTTATTTTAATATTCATTGTTATTTCTTCTTTAACTTTATATGAATTTGGTCCAATGAAAAAGGCAGAACAGGCTGCTCGTCAAAGAAAAGACGATGAAGAAATCATTGTTCCTGAAGCACCAGGATTTGATGAAGTAAAACCTGTTGATGGAATTAAATTATCCGTATGGAACGCAATCATTCCAATCGGTACATTGATTATCGGTGCACTTATCGCATTTTACTGGAGTGGATACACAACAATTTTAGGTGGAGAAGATCAGGCTCTCATTACCTTGATGAAAACATCCCCATTATCATTTAATGGGATTTTCCAAGCATTGTCCGCTTCCGACGCGTCTGTTGCTCTTTTCCAGGCAGCACTTCTTGCTTCAATAGTTGCTATTGTCATGGCCGTTTGTGAAAAAATACTCACTGTTGAAGATGCAATCTCCGAATGGATTGGGGGTATGAAGACAATTGTTATTACCGGTGTAATCCTGCTTCTTGCATGGTCATTAGGAGGAGTAATCGGTGATATCGGTACTGCAGATTATCTGGTTGGAGTACTGAAAAATACCCTGCCGCAATTCATCGTACCCGCCTTGATTTTCGTATTGGGCGCATTGATTTCATTTGCAACAGGTACAGCATACGGTACAATGAGTATCTTAATGCCTTTGGCTATTCCGCTTGCATGGGCAGTAAGTACTGGTGATATGGGATTCACAATTGTCTGTACCAGTGGAGTATTGACCGGAGCGATTTTTGGAGACCACTGTTCACCGATTTCAGATACAACAATCCTTTCATCTATGGGAACAAGCTGTAACCACATTGACCACGTAAGGACACAAATATACTATGCGGTATTTGTTGCTTGTGTAGCAATATTCATCGGTTACATCCCTGCAGGTATAGGAATGCCTTGGTACATCTGTATTCCAGTAGGTATTATTGTAATGTTTATCGGACTTAGGCTGCTCGGTGAAAAAGTTGACTTTGAAGAAGTTGAGGCATAGTCCTCGCTTCAATCTATTTTTTTAAACATTTTTTTACTTTTTTTTTGAAATTATTGCTCAATTTTCCCTTTTTTCATTGTTAATAACAATATTTAAATATTTTTCAAAGGATAAATAGAAATAGGTAAATCTTTACTTTACTTGGCTAACTAACAACATAAAGGGAGCTGAGAAAACGAAAAGCAAAAAGTTAATTATTATATTGGCGATAATGATTTTTTTAAGCCTAAGTGCAGTAAGCGCAACAGAAACAGATGACGCTTCATGCAATCTCACTGCAACTGATGAAGATGCTACCAGTGGTGTAAGTAATAGTATAATTAATTCATATTTTGGTAATAATCATTCTGAATCTTCTGTTTATTCTGAAGGGAACTATTCTCCTGCCGGCGACACAGTTGAAGTTGTTCCGCCCATATTAAAAATCAAAAAAACAGCTAACGTTACAGTTGTTGGAAACAATACCTTGGTTGAATTTACCATAATAGTGAACAATACAAGCATAGTGGATGCAACTGATGTAGGTGTTAAAGATGGATTGCCTTCCGTATTCGAATTTGTCAATGCTACTGAAGGCTATGATACATTATGGAATGAATGGATTATCAACTGCATACCTGCCGGAGAATCCGTTACATTTACAATCATTGGAAGATCATCAGAAATCTTTAATTATACAAATTATGCATATGCTCTTTGCAATGAAATCGATACCTATGTTGTGGATACATTCAAAGGCCAAATCGTTCCTACTAACCTGACAATTGTCAAAAGTGCAGGATCCAATGTGACTGTTGGTGAAAACGTTACATTCACGATTACAATAACCAACAATGGCCCAATCAATGTCACTGATGTCAGCATCACCGATGCATTGGACAGCACATTCAGATTTGATGGTGCAAGCACAAGCGTTCCATGCATTGTTTTTGAAAATGAACTGGTTTGGAATATCGGTGATATTGCAAGTATGGCAAGCAAAACCATTACATTCAATGTCACAACCATAGCTGTCGGAAACTTCACAAATGAAGCGACAGTAACTTGCCGTGAAAATTCAACCGGCAAATCCGACAGGACTGATGTAACCGTTAATCCTGGAGCATCACTTGTTAGGGGCGAAAACGTTACAGTGACTTACGGTGATGACATAATTATTGATTATAACAGTACTAATGCTACTGGCATTACCTATGCCATCTTTGATGATAAGAATAATTTGATATTTGGTGATACTGTTGGTCCTAATGGGTCTATTGCAGTTGATTGGTTGGCCGCTGGAAAGTATACAGTTAATTGGACCAGTGTTGTTGATGGCAATCATACTCTTTCAACCGCCACTTCCACCATTACTGTGAATCCTGCTCCTTCCACTGTTCAGGCAGAGGATATTTCAGTAAATGTCGGTGATTCTATTGTTGTTCATGTTACCAGTGAAAATGCTACAGAAATAACATATGAAATTATCGATGGGGATGGAAATGTTGTAGATGATGGTGCTATTCGACCTGGAGAGGATATTGTCCCTCCAAGTTTGCCAGCCGGCAAATACGTAGTTAACTTGACTGCTTTAACTGATTCAAATCACACTTCTTCAGCAAACACTTCCACAATTGAAATAGCCGACGGGAAAGAGCAAAATGCAACTTCACAAGCAGAGGATTCCAAACCTCCTGTGGGAAGTGCTTTGACTCTTCATGAAACAGCAAATCCTATATTGGCATTGTTGATGGCTTTGGCGCTCTTGGGCATAAGAACTAAAAGGAAAAAATAAAATTGAAACACTTTTAGGAGTTTTTCAAAAACTCCTCTTTTTTTCAATTTTTAATATTCATCACATATTTCTTTATATGTACAATACCTGCATAAGAACTGTCTGTTTGCGGGAAAATTCTCATTGTTTATTTCGTTTCTCACATGATGGAGAGTATCGACAGCTTCATTGATTTCACTTTTGCACAAATATTTTCGCTTGTTTTCTTCATCACAAACATCCAGCAATCTCAAACGGCCATTTTTGGTAAAGAACACCCCAACCTTAGAAACGCTTTTTCCAAACACATTTTCGACAAGCAGTTTGTAATAGCATAGCTCCAGGCGATATTTGGAAAAGGAACTTGATTTTGAAGTTTTATAGTCAATGACAACCAGTTCGCCATTTTCATCCTCCAGAATAATGTCGCATATTCCTGAAAACCTGTTTTCCTCATCCAACAGATACTCTTCCTGGCAAAACAGTTTGTAGTCGTTTTCAACAAAGACTTCCTTAAAAAAAGAGCTTAAATTATCAACATGTTCAGCCACATCATATCCTATATCCTCCTCATGAACTATTTTTAAAAGTTCATTTTCAATATTGACGCCTTCCAAGTCATCTCCGAATTTATCGGCGAACTTTTCAGCGATTAAATGAACATCACTACCCAATGCCATATATTTGTTTTCTGGAACTTCAATTTCATCAATATATTGAAATTTAAATTCAAGAGGGCATTTAAGATATGTGTTGACTTTTGATTTTGATAATTTCATATTTATTCATTTATCTAATCAATTTTAAATACTTTAAGTTAAATAATAATATAATAGGTGAATATATAATGAAAAAATTATATGCATTACTAATTATTTTGATAGTAATTTATGTTGGAGTTAATTTAGGTTCTAATGCTTTCCATTCTCAACATACAGAGGAAGTTACAAATGACACTCTTCTTGCAATAGGCGAAAGCAGTTTTGTAAAGATAAGCAATTTTACAGACACTAAAGTAAATGACACTATGGTAAGCTTGGCAGATGAAAAAAACGGAATTGTCATAAATATAAGTGAAATAGATGATTCGCAAAATATTGAAGACATTGTCTACAATGCAGTTGCAAATGTAGGATACACATCAAACCAGACCATAGATCAAAATGGTGTAACAACTTACTTTTTGTACAATGAGGATGTTTATTCATACAATGCAGACATTTACTTTAATAAAAATGGTAAAAATTATTTAATCAGTGGAGCCGATATTCCTTATGAAAACAGCGACTACTTTATAAACACTTGTAAAGGAATCATTGATTCATTAAATGTCACTTCATCTGATTAGTCATATAAATATTAGGAGAGTAGTTAAATGAAAATTGTAGCACTTCAAGCAAGTCCGCGCAAAGGCGGAAATTGTGATGTATTGATGGATGAAATGATTAAAGGTATTGAGGAAAACGGCGGAGAAGTTGTAAAGTTCTACTTGGAAAACGAAGAGATTGCTCCATGCAAAGCATGCATGTACTGTGCTGAAAACCCTGAATGCGTTCGTGCGGATGATGGAAACAAAATCTTGGATGAACTTGTAGCTGCCGACGGCGTAATATTTGCAACACCTATATACTATGGACAAATGTCAGCACAAGGAAAACTGATGATTGATAGGTTCTATAGTATTGGACAAAACCCTGATAAAAGTTTATCTGGAAAAGCCGCATTGATATTTACCGAAAACCAGCCGGAAGGAACCTATGAAGGTTATATTGAAATGACAAAATTCTCACCTTTCACTTTCATGGGATATGAAGTGATTGGTCATGTGGATGCTGGTAGTGCAGGTCCTGCCGGAATTGTGGCAGAAGAACAGGAAGACAAATTAAAAGAAGCTTATGAGTTAGGTTTAAAATTCTAAACCTACTTTTTTCTATTTTTTGGAGACTTGTAAATGGGTCTTGGTTCATTGTTCAAAAGAAATAAGAATAAAAATAAAAAAGAGGAGGAAATCGCTGATAGCCACATCGACATTAACACTGAAGAGTGTGGCGGATGTGAGAAATGCAGTATTGCCTGTCCAAACAATGTCTTGATAATTGTAGATGACGTGTCAATGGTCCGCGATCCACAAGTCTGTAAAAGCTGCAAGGTATGCATGGCGATTTGTCCTAATGATTGCATTACAGTCAACTGATTGTAAATATTATTTGTTTTAAGTTTGTTTAATCTAAATATTCAATTGATTTTCTCGCGTATTGTATCGATGAAGCTTCTGTCTTCAAGTTTGATTATTTTTGTAAGCTTATCTGACTTTCTGATTTTGATTACATCCCCATTGAACACCTCAATTGGGTGTCCATCATATAAAACAAAGCTTGCGGTGTTTTCCCTAAGTTCAGTTATTTCAATCTCAACTGTTGAGTCATCTGACAATATGATGCTTCTGTTGATTACGGTATGCGGGGCTATTGGTGTTAATGTTAGGATTTTTGCTGTCGGATCTACGATTGGGCCTCCGCATGATAGGTTGTATGCTGTTGAGCCGGTTGGTGTGCAGACCAAAATCCCATCGGCAGTATAGGAATTGATGAGCTTTCCGTCAACAATTGCATCAAATCTCACGACTCCAAATGTATTTTTTGATATTCCAACTTCGTTTAGGGCTTGAGGAATCTTTTCGATTTCACCGTTTTTCCTGATTATTTCACCCTCAAGCATCATCCTTTCTTCTATATGGTAATCATCGTTTAAAATTTCAGTCAATGCTTTTTTAATATTTTCAGGATTGATTTCAGTCAAATAGCCTAAAGTTCCGGTATGTATTCCGATTATAGGTTTTTCGCAGGATAGTCTGGCGGATTTGAGAAATGTTCCGTCTCCTCCAATGGAAATTATCAGGTTGCATTCATAAATATCATCTGTAATTTCTATTTTGAGTTCCTCTGAAATCTTAATTAGTTTTTCCTTTGTTTTTAGGGAATCAGGATTGTTGTTGTCAGTATTGATGAATATCTTCATGATTATAGTTATAAAGCTCATGTTAAATAATTTTTTCTTAAAACATTTCACCACTTTATATTAAGAGAAGGCTCAATAATATTTACAATTAGATTAAAAATAGCTGTTTTAATTCATTGATTTTCTAAATTAATAAAAATAAATAAAAAAAGTAGAGTTTTTAATGTAGGTAATCTACATCAATAGTTAAAATTTGATTTCTTTAGCACCAATAACTTGGATATCCATATTTTCAACAAATTCTCCACTTTCTTCTCCAAAGTTCAGGAAGTGTGGTGAACCCATATGTCTTTTGAGTGCTTCAGGACTTTCCCATTTTTCAACAAAAGTTAATGTGTCATTTTCACAAGACTGTAGCAATTGATATTCAATGTTGCCTTCTTCTTGTAAAGTTTCATATACTAACTCATCGGCAAGTTCTATGATACTGTCTTGACATCCTTCTTTAGGTTGAATTTTCGCTAATACTAAAATGAAATCCATATTATTCACCTAATTTTTGATATGATTTTTTTAATACTTAATGTTTATCCTATATAACGATAGTTTTCAAGAAAGTTCAGAAATTTTAAAAAGAGTTTCTGATGGAATAAGTTATAATCATCTGATATATTTTAATTTTGAAGTCCGAAACCTACAAAAATTATATTTAACAAATTTTTGTTTAAATAAAATAGTTTTTAAGTGTTTAATTATGATTTAAACCACTAATATTATTTTTTAATCGAAATATTGATGCCAATCAATCAAAAAGTTTTCCAAAAATACATTAATTAAAAAATAAATATATAAAATCAGTAAAAATTTTGGAGAAAAAAGATGATATATTCAACAGAAATTGAAAATATGTGTCTTGTTCGCAAAGGTGCAAATCACGATCCTGCACCAATTCCTGAAGAGGGAAAGTGGGTTAAAGCAAAACAGATTGGAGACATTTCCGGCTTTACTCATGGTATTGGCTGGTGTGCACCGCAACAAGGATGCTGCAAATTAACATTGAATGTTAAGGAAGGTATTATTGAAGAGGCATTGGTTGAAACATTAGGATGTTCCGGTATGACCCACTCAGCTGCAATGGCAGGTGAGATATTGGTTGGAAAGACAATCCTCGAAGCGTTGAACACAGATCTGGTCTGTGATGCCATCAACACAGCAATGCGCGAATTATTCTTACAAATCGTTTATGGAAGAACCCAATCTGCATTTTCAGAAGGGGGCCTTCAAATCGGTGCTGGGCTTGAAGATTTGGGAAAAGGTCACAGAAGCCAAATTGGAACAATTTATTCAACAAAAGAAAAAGGTCCAAGGTATCTCGAGTTAACTGAAGGCTACATTACCGAAATCGGGCTTGACAGCGATAATGAGATTATAGGTTACAAATACATTAACCTCGGTGTCATGCTGGATGCAATAAAAGATGGTGTTGACCCGTTGGAAGCCATTGAAAAGGCAAGAGGTCAATATGGAAGATTCGACGATGCAGTCAAAAAAATAGATCCAAGGAGTGAATAATATGAGCTTATTTGAAAGTTATGAAAGAAGAATAGACCAAATCACTCCAGTGCTTGAAAAATATGGAATCAAAGACCTTGAAGAAGCAAAACAGATTTGCCTTGACAAAGGATTTGATCCGTATGAAATTGTCAAAGGTGTTCAGCCAATATGTTTTGAAAATGCATGCTGGGCATACACTCTTGGAGCTGCAATAGCAATCAAGCAGGGATGTGTTAAGGCATCCGATGCCGCTAAAGCTATTGGTGAAGGTCTCCAGGCATTCTGCATTCCTGGTAGTGTAGCTGATGACAGGCAAGTGGGATTAGGTCATGGAAATTTGGCATCAATGCTTTTAAGCGATGAAAGCGAATGTTTCGCATTTCTAGCAGGACATGAAAGTTTTGCAGCAGCTGAAGGAGCAATAGGAATTGCAAATTCTGCAAATGAAGTGCGTGAAAAACCGTTAAGGGTAATCTTAAACGGCCTTGGAAAGGATGCCGCATTGATTATTTCAAGAATCAACGGATTCACCCATGTTGAAACTGAGTTCGATTACTTTACAGGGGAAGTTAAAGTAGTCAAGGAAAAGGCATATTCCGACGGTGAAAGGGCAAAGGTAAGATGCTACGGTGCCGATGATGTGCGTGAAGGTGTTGCAATCATGCATTTGGAAGGCGTTGACGTATCAATTACTGGAAACTCAACAAACCCAACACGTTTCCAACACCCGGTAGCCGGAACATACAAAAAGGAATGTATCCTACAAGGCAAAAAGTACTTCTCAGTTGCTTCAGGCGGTGGAACCGGAAGGACTTTACATCCTGACAACATGGCAGCAGGACCTGCATCCTATGGTATGACAGATACTTTGGGAAGAATGCACTCCGACGCTCAATTTGCAGGTTCATCATCAGTTCCAGCTCACGTGGAAATGATGGGACTGATCGGTATGGGAAACAACCCAATGGTCGGAGCATCTGTAGCAGTTGCAGTGGCCGTTGAAAAGGCAATGAAAGAATAGGGGATTCATTCCCTTTAACTTATTTTTTTTAGGTGTTTTATATGTCTACATTATGGGGATTGACAGTTAGAGGAATCTGTGAATTTAACGGTAAGATTCTGCTTTTAAAAATCAGACCTCATTCTGCTCATGATGCAGGAAGATGGGAAATTCCAGGTGGTAAAGTTAAGAAATGCGAATTTTTCGATGAAGCTTTAAAAAGGGAATATCTTGAGGAAACCGGCCTTGAAGTTGATGTGGTTTCACTTTCGCATGTGGTTAGAAGGGATTATACTGCCTGCAAAACCTCTGAAGAGGTCAAATCAATTCAGCTGATTATGAAAGTGACTTGCGATAGTGATGAAGTAACAATCAGTGAAGAGCATGATGACTATGGCTGGTTCAGTTTAGATGAAATTGAGGAAATGATTTCTGAAAAGTTATTGACACCTCCTGCTGTTGAGGCTTTTAGTGAAAAATGAGTTTTTTTTTGAAATATATGCAAAAAGGAGATAAAAACTACATATTAAAAGCCAATCATCACTTTTCAGATTTTGGATTGCAGTGTCAATATTTATTCTAATTTTAATAGTTTTGCGGCATTCTCATAAAGTATTTGGGAGCGTTCCCTTTCTGTCAAGTCAATTTTATTGAAGTATTCCATTTCACTGACAGACTCCCACATCGGATAGTCTGTACCCCACAATACTCTATCGGCACCATATGCATGAATCAAATCCAGCGCTGTTTCAGGTGTTAGTGCATATAGGCTGGAGCTTATGTCAACATAAAGGTTTTTAAATCCAGACAATTGTCTTGTTGCCTCTTCCCACATGCTCCATCCTGCAAAATGAGCTCCGATAAATGTAATGTCAGGGAATTTCTCTAAAAATGGCCCAATCTGTTCCGGATTTGAATAATTGTATCTGAAATCGCCGCAGTGAACAAGCATAGGTACTTTTCCCTTGCTTACAACTTCACCAATCCTGAATGCGCGTTCACCGTTCATCGGGAACTGCTGAAAATCAGGATGCAGTTTAACTCCTTTAAGGCCAAGTTCAATCAGATAGTCAAAATCGCCTTCGATGTCATCACTGTCCGGGTGGAGAGTCCCGAATCCTGTGAACAAATCCGGGTGTGCATTGACTGCTTCGGCAATGAATTCGTTTATTGATTTGACCTGCTTAGGGGTTGTTGCAACTGAGTGGACTAGGTAATGTGTTACTCCAACTTCGCTGCCGTCCCTTATCAAGTCATCCAGTTTGCCGTTCAATGACATGTCCAAATCATAAAAGTCTTTAATTCCAACAACAGCCTTATCTGCGATTTTATCAGGATAAATGTGACAATGTGCATTTACAATTTTTTGCATATAGTTAAACCACCTTATAATACTGTTATAATATTTAATTCTCTTAGTATAAAATGTTTAATTAATGAGATACATATTAACTAATATAATATTTTAAAATGTGATTCTTATGAAGTTCTGTCGTGAATGTGGTTGTGAAAATCTGGATGAGGCAAGGTTTTGCAAAAATTGCGGTTTTGAATTCAGCTCATTGCCTCCAATTGAAAATAAGCCAAATGGGGATGTTAAGGTAGTTGCAAATCAGAATAGGGATTCAATCATTTCCAAATTATTCTATAAAACTGACAAATACACTGGCGAGTTAAGGTTTGCCAAGGCAAAATCAATAAGCATTGCCGTATTCGTCATAATGTTTTTTGTCGAGGTGGGTATTGTCTGGAGTCAAGGAAGCATTATCCTAATACTCTTGTCTTCAATTATTTTCGGCTTGATTTTTGCAGTTCCAACATATATTATCGGATATGCTCTAGGATGGGCCATTGATAGATTGACACATTAATCAGTACAGTTTTTCACCGGTGTACAGGTTTTCTTCAGTGTAAATTCTGATAAGCCTATCGATTAAGTCATCATACATCAATCTGTGACCTACTGCTCCTCCTTGTGGGGTTTGTACATTGTTTAAGGATGTATCTGAAAATTCCCCGCAGTTGTTAATGATATACCACATTCCGTGAGGGGTGTAGATGAACAGCTCTCCTTCACCTTTGTCAAAACCCTTTTTGAAGCTGTCCTGCGGATCATATATCTTTGTGGAATGAACCGCCAGCCTGCTTAGATTCTGCTCAGGCCTTGTTCCACCCTTTTCAAACAGCATCTTAAGCCATTCATATGACTGGTCAATGAGATTGGCCTTTTTGATTGGATCTTTGAATGCCTCTTTTACCTTGTTTTGCCTTTTTTCCAGGGTATTTGTTATGCCCAGTATCTCCTCGACTTTGCAAACATCCTCTTCAAGGCATCTCCATCCTTCAGGCCTTCCGGTCACCTGGACATTTCCTTCGACAAAGTCCATCCTTTTGAATTTTCTGAAATACGGTTTTACCTTTGCAAATTCCTCATCGGGTATTCTTTTGTTCAGTCCGTAAAGATAGCCGTATTCGTTAGCGTCATAGCATTTTGTTTCCAGTTTTAATTCATTGTCTGCCATAGTATCATGCCTTGTTTATCTATTGATTCTTTTTAGATATATTAATTTTCGTTAAATTTTTTTCACATAATCTTATAAAATATTATAAATTTGCATGATTTTAAATTTTGATTGAATAAAATTTAATAAAGCTAAATATTTATGATGAAACCTTCATAAAAAATTTAAATTATATATAGTTTATTTTATAGATAACTAATTATTCAGTTAAACAATTATTTTGAAATTTTAACGGGTTGTTGAATATGGATTTTAAAAAGATAACGCTAGTGGCATTTGTGCTGCTGGCCATTTTAACAATTGGCGCTGTTAGTGCAAGCGGTGATGTCATACCCGATGAACTGGCAGCTAGTGAAGAGGGGGACCTGATTGAGGCTCCTATTAATGATGATTTGTTGAATTTTGATGGTGCTGATTTTGATGTCGGTGCTGATGATGAGGATGATGAAGACGATGAGGATGATGAAGACGATGAGGATGATGGAGAATTATTCTCCCCTCTTTTGGTATTTATAGGTAATGTAACAACAGGAGAGCATCCGGATGGTATGGTATCACTGGTTACAGATGATTTCATCTATATTTATAACATCGACCACTTTTCAGACCTTGAAGGAAATGTCACCCTTAATTTTGACAGTGGAAAATATGTTTACGAACTCTCCGGTGATGATTTTGAAGTTTCATATGATGAAAGCAATGAATTCATTCGTGAATGTTGGATGGGATTAACAGATGATGTTAAACAATTAATCCTTGAACATCAAAACGAAAACCTAACAGTCACATACGATTATACAGGCAATGGCGAAAGCTTCTCAACATCCGTAAAACGCCTTATAAAAGATGAGGCTTCATACAGGATAAACACCATAGATGAAATGAGTTGCCTATTCGGATTTGAAATTTCAGACACCATATTGACCAATGATGAGGACATTGCAGTAAATATATCTTGTTATGACAGCAATTGGATGTTGGCCCACAATGATTTGGGTGGAGGAGAAATCCTTGTATATGTGGATGACAATGAAGTTGCAAGATATGATATGCATCCTGACTTGGTTTCAGATTCACCAAGAAGCCAACTTTTAAAATTATCCGATTTGGGAATTTCCTCAAGCGGAACATACAACGTTAAGATTACACAAATACCAGATCTTTATGATGAAGACGAGGAAGAGCACGACGTATATATGGTTGCTGATGAAACCGAAATCATCTCCCAGGACATTACAGCAAACTTGAATCATGAACCGTTCATCTCAATTGATGCAGAGGATATCGATTATGGTGAGGATGCCGTAATCATTGCAAATTTATATAGTGATGTTCCGGGAAATGTCTGGTTTACCGTAAATGGTGTATCTGGAAAATCTAAAATCACAAATGGCGTTGCAACCTACACAGTTTCCGGATTGAAAGCAGGAACATATAACGTTTCAGCACGCTATGGAGGTAACTACAAATATGATGCTCAAACAATCACAACTGCATTCAACGTTAATAAACTTAATCCATTCGTATCAGTATCACCTGTGATAGTCAGATACGGTCAAGATGCTGATATTAATGTTAATTTGGCCAGCGATGTTCCTGGCAATGTTTGGTTTACCGTAAATGGTGTTACCGATAAGGCAAAAATCACCGACGGCGTTGCAACCTACACAGTTTCAGACCTAAAGTATGGAAGGTATAATGTTGATATTTCCTATGGTGGTAACTACAAATACGCTAAAAGTACAATAAACACCACCATTAAGGTGAATAAGAACTTGCCGATTGTGGCAGTCAATACAACAGATGTCGGCTATGGTGAAGATGCTGTAATCAGTGTAAGTTTAGCGAAAAATGTGCCTGGAAATGTATTGATTACCGTAAACAATGAAACCAAAAAGGAAAGAATCACCGATGGTGTTGCAACAGCAACATTCACAGGATTGAAACGCGGAACCTATGGTGTTGAGGTTAGCTATGCAGGTAATGTAAATTACATTGCACAAACAAAAACCGCAAGCTTCAATGTCGGTAAGGGAAATCCAATCATATCAGTAGATGCTCCTGATATGGCTTATGGTGAAGATGCCATAATCAATGTTAATTTGCACAGCGATGTTCCAGGAAACGTATGGGTTACAATAAAGAAAGGTGCTGTAATCATTAAGGATATTGGTAGGAACAGAATCATTGATGGAAAAGCCGTTTTCAAAGTTTCAGACCTAAAAGTAGGATCATATAATGTAGTAGTTCTTTATGCGGGCAATGTTAACTATAATGAACAAACACTAAAATCCACATTAAATGTGATTAAGGCAGACCCTATCACTTCAGTATTGGTTGAAAACATCAAAGTTGATGAGGATGCTGTAGTAACTGTGAAATTTGCAGATAATGTCCATGGTTTTGTAAAAATTACAGTTAATGGAAATACTCAAAGAGTTCTGATTGTCGACGGTCAAGCAAGCGCAACTTTCTCTGGCCTTAAGGCTGGAACCTATGTTGTAAGTGCAGTTTATGCGGGAGCTACAAACTTCAATGCCCAAACAGCAAACGCAACATTTAGCGTGAATAAGATTGCACCTGGCTTGTCAGTAACTCCTGTTACAAAAAGCGGAACAACCACTTTCACAGCCAAAATCGCGCAAGATGCTCCAGGTAACATAAAATTCATTGTTGATGGAGCCACATACAAAAATAGGATAGTAAATGGTATTGCAACTTTAACACTTTCCGATTTGGCAAGTGGAAGCCATACAGTTATAGTAAACTATGCCGGAAACTACAAATACTCTGCACAGACCAAAACAAAAACTTTCACAATATAGATAGGGAATCAGATTCTCTATTCTTTTTTTTCTTTTTTTATATGGGTAGATTGGAATTCTTTTTTTGATTTTTGTAATAATTTTTATTTAATCTCTATTTTTTTTATTAAAATGTAATATATCATTCACTAAATTCAACAAATTAACTATATATATGTCCTTTGATAGATTTATTTTCATATTTAACTTAAAAATAGGTTTAAAAGGTGTAATTTCTTTGAAATTTAATAAATTATTGATAGTCAGCTTGTTTTTGCTGGCTATTTTAACAATAGGGGCTGTAAGTGCAGCTGATGAAAACATTACAGAATCAACGGGAGATATTTTATGCACGGACAATTCCCGGGATGTTTTAACCGTTGATGCTACAGATAATAGTGAACTTGAAGCGTCCCCTGCTGACTTTGCTGAACTTGATAGTTTGGTGGCAAATACTGCTAGCGGGAAAACATTGATGCTAGAAAAAGATTATATAAGAACAACAGATGGTGGAATTTATGTTTCTGAAGCCATTACTATTGATGGACAAGGACATACTATAGATGGAAATTCAAAATCAAATTTTTTCTTCACTATTAATAATAAAAATGTGGTATTGAAAAATATTAATTTTATTAATGGTGGACCGAATAGTGTTGTTGGTGGTTCTAGTAGTGGAAGTAGAGGTTTTTCAATATACAATTGTTCTTTTGCGAATTGTACAGGTTTTTCTTCTCTTTGGTATGGAAATGCTTATAACTGTTCTTTTGTGAATTGTAATGATACTTTAGGTTCTGGTGGTGGTGCTATTTATTATGGTAATGCTTATAATTGTTCTTTTGTGAATTGTAAAGCTACTTCAGGTTCTGGTGGTGCTATTTATTGTGGTAATGCTTATAATTGTTCTTTTGTATATTGTTATGCTTCTTTGTCTGGTGGTGCAATCTGTAATGGTAATGCTATGAATTCTTATTTCAGTAATTGTTCAACCAAAAGCAGTAATGCAGCCATCGTTGGGGGAACAGCCACTAATTGTACTTTCGTAGAGTGTCAAGCTTCAGCAGCAATCAATTCAGTCAGAGCAAATGACATTACTTATGGATCTTATGCTTATATTTATGTCTATGGGGAAAGCAATGCAGGTTATGTGAATGTTACAGTAAACGGACAAACCAAAAAAGTAACCCCTTCCTCCTATGGATCTTATGTTTCTTTCGCAGGTTTGGCTGTTGGCACATATCAGGCCAAAGTGACCTATTCCGGAAGCGCATACTTTGATGCTCAGGAGCTTCCATTCACCATTACTGTGAATAAGGCGTCAAACCCAATCAAGTCAGTTGCACAGCCTGCCACCAAAGTCGGCTATGGTGAAAATGTCACAATCAAGGTGGACATGCTGAATGGGAAGATTAACGGTAACGTGTGGTACAGCATTTCTGATAAAAACAAAACCAAACTCATCATAGACAAGATGAGCATCAATAAAGGTGTTGCAACAACTTCAATTCCAAGTCTAAGCATGGGCAAGTATACTCTCCACGTCTATTTTGCGGGAAATGCACATTACAATGCTCAAACCATCAAAAAGACCTTCAATGTGGTTAAAGGAACTCCAATAGCTTCAGTCAATGTTACCAATTGGGCAATCGATTCAGACCCAACAATCAAAGTCAAAGTCAACAATGTCAACGGAAACATCTGGTTCACAGTCTCAGACGAAAACAAGACCAAAATCTTAACAGACAAAATCCATATCGAAGACGGATGGGCAATCGCTTCCATTCCAGGACTTACAGCAGGCAAATATTACCTGCACATATATTATGCAGGAAATGTACATTATAATGCCCAAAAAATGAAGTCCAGTTTTGAAGTGACCAAGATTTCACCTGAAATGACAGTTTCAAAGACTACTGTGAACGGACAAACTGTTCTTACCGCTACTGTTCCAAATGATGCACGCGGAAACATTAACTTTGAGGTTAACGGAAGCTCATACAAAGCCCAAATTGTTAAAGGTGAGGCTCTCGTAACACTGCCGGACATGGAGCCGGGAACCTACGAGATCACATCCAGCTACTGCGGTAACTTCAAATACCTTCCGGAAACAAAAACATGTACAATAAAAATCAAATAGAGGATTAATTTCTCTATTCTTTTTTTCTTTTTTTCAATACCAAATCAGTAAGATATTTTTATATAAAAAACTAATATTTATTCATGGTTAAAGTAAGTATTATAGGTGCAACAGGTGTTATAGGTAAGAATGTTGCATTTACGTTGGCAAGTGAAGACACAGTTGATGAGATTGTAATGTTTTCAAGGCCTCAAAGTCTTGAAAAGGCAAAAGGCGAAACTTATGACATGTATGATGCTCTTGCTGCAGAAGATATTGACTGTAAGCTTACTCCTTCCTGCGATTACAATGACCTGGCAGGTTCTGCAATTGTCCTTATTGCTGCAGGCACTCCCAGAAAGGAGGGCATGAAAAGATTGGATCTGGCTGTTCCGAATGCGAGGATAGTTTCCCATTATTCTGAAAAGATAGCTGAATATGCACCGGATACTATTATTCTAGTGGCAACCAATCCAGTTGATGTGATGACAACTGTCGCACTTAAGGCATCAGGATTTAAGAAGAAAAAGGTCATAGGTGTCGGAAACCACTTGGATTCTTTAAGGCTGAAAAACTATTTCTCAAGGTATCTTGACATAAACAGCTCTGAAGTCCACACAAGGGTAGTCGGTGAGCATGGAGATCATATGGTTCCCCTTTTAAGTTCTACAACAATAGGTGGTATGCCTTTAAAGTATTTCATTGAACATGTGGATGTTGATGTTATTGGGCTTGTAAACCAATTGAGAAATGCTGGAAATACAATCATTACCAAAAAGGGAGCAACAGAGTATGGTCCTGCCTTTGCTATTTCAAACCTGATTTCAACAATCATTACGGATTCCCATAAGGTATTGACAGTAAGCTGCTATCTGGATGGTGAAATTGCAGACGTCCATGATGTCTCTTTAGGTGTTCCGGCTGTCATTTCAAAATACGGCATTGCAATGATTGTTCCGATTCACATGAATGATTTTGAGAATAATGAATTCATTAAGGCTTCCGAAATTCTTAAAAGGGCAACAGACGAGGTTTTCGAACATATTGGAGAGGAAATCCGCACGGTGGAAAAATGAAGTTGGTTGTTCAAAGGGTTTCAAATGCTAGTGTTGAAGTCGATGAAAAAACCGTCGGCAAAATCGATGGGGGTTTGATGGTTTTGGTAGGATTCGGCGAAAACGACACTGAAAGGGAAGCTGATTACCTTTCAAAAAAGCTTGTTAAGCTTAGGATTTTCCAGGATGAAAACGGTCGCATGAACAAATCTGTAAAAGACATTGGAGGAAAATTGCTTTTGGTTCCTCAATTCACGTTATACGCCCATACTAAAAAGAACAGACCATCCTTTCACAAGGCATTGGCTCCGGATAAGGCAACAGTCTTATTTGACTATTTTGCACAAAAGTGCAGCGAAGAGGTTGATGTTGAAACCGGCGAGTTCGGAGCATACATGAAGGTCTCTCTCCTGAATGACGGGCCTGTAACAATTCTTCTTGAAAAGGAATTTGATGAATAGTAACAATTTAAATACATATGTTTAAAAATTATAAAATCATATTAATATTTAGATAATCATTGGAGAATTGAACGATGTCTAATGAAAACTCTAGAATTCAAGAGATTAGAAGATTGACAACACCATTTACATTCAAAAATTCAAAGGCCTATGATTCAGATGGCAATTTGATTAAATGTGTTGAAAAGCTCTCGGATATAAGATTTCCAATCGAGCCAAAAGAGGGTATTCTAACCGATGATGAAATTCTCAAATATGCTGCCGACTCAAAGGCGGCTTCAAAAATCAGGCTTGAAAGGGGTGCGGGCAGCATATCGGACGTATTTACTATTAATGATTTTCTTCCATGGTATTTGGGACTGTATTATATTCTTGTAATCTGCTTTGCAATTCCATTTATATACTGGGGAAACAAGCTTGTCATGTTTATATTTTTGATATTGTCAATCCTTCCGTTAATTTATCTGTATAAAATAACCAATTCAACCAGTTACATAAAAACAAAAGCCAAACCAATTGTTGATAATCCTGTTCACACTGATTCGACCCGTAAGAAAATTGAGATTGAAGGCCTTGAATCACTTAAGAAATATGAAAAGGAAATTAACAATCTAAATGTATTGTTCGATGTTAAGGAGGAAGTGGTAAGAAAATTAATAGAAAAGCGATTTTCTCCTCCACAGATTACTTATGATAGGTTCATTTCAATTATAGACAGTTGTCATAAGTTATTCTACTCACAGTCCGATGCTGCATTAAACATTATTCATTTGGCTGCTGAAGATACTCCTAGGGTTGAAGATGAACTACAAAAAAAGATAAATACTATGAAAACTATTATTAATCAGATTGAAGATTTGACTAATGAATTGGTCATTAATATTAATTCAGATGAAGAATCCAAAGAAGATGTTAAAAGCTTATTGGATGAAATGGAAAGCTTAATTGATTCAGTAAAAGAATATTAGGTGTTTAAAATGACTAAAAATTGTCGAAAATGTGGGGCACAGGTTTCTGACGATGCGAAATTCTGTCCGGATTGCGGATATGATTTCACTTCATTTAGCAAAAAGGAAAACTCCAACGGCAAGTTTAACTTCAGCATGCTGTTTGTAATCCTGATAATTGCCATATTAATCATCGGTTCAATATGGATTGTGACATCCGATTTTGGCGGTGATGATAAAAATAAAACGCAAAATGATGATGTTGACAGGGTAATTTTAACAATCACTGATGTCAACGGTTATTCAGGAACTTCAGGAAAAACCAGCTATACAATCTATACTGAAGCGTTGTTTGACCGTGTTCCCTCAGATATGAAGGGATACAATGTTAAGACAACATATTATGATAAGAACAATACTGTAATAGGCAGTGAAATAGAAAGCTTGGCTCATATATATTATGAATCCAATTATGCGTTAAGCTTCGGACACTATACAACATACAGAATGCCGAATCCCGACCATGTTGTTGTTGAAATAATCAAGGACGGAAAGACAATTGACAATTACACTTCTCAAATTGATCAAGGAAAAATAAAATTTTTAAACTAAGGTGATATGATGGCTGAATTTTCATTAAACGTTGATGAAATAAAAGACGATGTCGAAACAACTATAAAAGAAGAAGAAAAAAAATTGGAAAACTCAAATCTTAAAAACCAAGCTCAAGACAATGCTACTGCAATATTTGAAACTGATTTAAACAATCCTCAAGCAAGGGAAGCAATATTAAAACCATTGGACAATTTCGGTTTGAATGATATGACCAAATCAGCGGCTCACAATGAGATGTTGGCTACAAGATTCGTCGATTTGACCAAAGGCGGAAAAGAGGCAGACAGCATAGGTGAAAACTTAATCGAGTTGAACAAGCAAGTCAAGGATCTAGACCCAAGCAGAGTGGACTTTGCCAAAAAAGGCGTATTGGGAAATCTGGTCAATCCTGTCAGAAAATACTTCGCTAAATATGAAAAGGCTGAAGTTGCAATCTCAGACATTGTAGCATCCCTTGACAAAAGCAGCAAAGTTCTTCAAAACGACAACGTAACCCTTTTGAATGAAGAGAATTATCTAAGGGAAGTTACCAATAAGCTTCTTGCAGATATAGAACTTGCAAAGCAGATGGACCAATCAATCGAATCACAAATTCAGACTGCTGAAATAGAAGGCGTTGATGAGGATAAGATTTCATTTGTTCGTGAGGAAATCCTATTCCCTCTCAGGCAAAGAATCATGGACATGCAGCAGATGATTGTTGTAAATCAGCAAGGAATCGTATCACTTAATGTTATCAGAAGAAACAATAAGGAATTGATTAGGGGTGTCAAACGTGCACAAAACGTAACCGTTTCAGCTTTAAGAACAGGTGTGATGGTTGCAAGTGCGCTTTATGATCAAAAAATCGTAATGGATAAAATCAACATCCTGAACTCAACAACTGAAAACATTATTGAATCCACTTCACACATGCTCAAGGAACAAGGAAGCGAAATCCAAAAGCATAGTGCAGAGACCATGATTTCACCTGAAGTATTGAAGGCATCATTTTCAGAAGCGCTTCAGGCTATTGAAGATGTCAGCACATACAAGGAACAGGCTCTTCCTAAAATGAAAGAGACTATTGACATGTTCACTGATTTAGCAAATGAAGGTCAGAAAGTTGTTGATAAAATTGAAACCAGCAATGAAAACATTTTAGAATAGTAGGTTTAATCACCTACTTATAAAATTTTAGGTTTAAAAATGAGCACTATAGAAAAAATATTAAAATCCTGGTGGGTAATATTTTCGGCCATTTCATTTTTGACAGGTATCGGATTCATATACATTGGATTTAAGCATAACAATAAAAATTGGGTTATTGAAGGTATTGTCTATGAGATTCCATGGATTATGGGAACTGCATTGGTTAATGTAGGTTCATTAGGCAGCATCTATGCCACTTTGTGTATTGTTTTGATGTTTGTAGCTATAGTGAGGTCAATTTGGGTTGCAGTTAAACTTTGTGATGTATATGACAATCAGGAAAGATATAGGGTTCAGACCACTATCGTCAATAATTCAAATCTCGCATCACAAAATGACAGCTTTCCAGTCATACCTGCATGCTGCGCAGGTTTGATTTTAATATTTATAGCATTTGGTATAATAAGCACTTTCTAAGCCAAATGTATACTATTTTTTATATATTACAATTTTCAAAATATAATACATGAAAAGAAAAATCATAATCGCAATAATCGCTATTTTTATCATTATTCTAGCGGCAGGAGCAATCTACTTTGCAGATTACAGTCATGCTGAAAAAACAGCTACCGATTGCTTAAAGGACAACGGCAATGTTACTGTAGTTAAGACTTCCAACGCGCTGTTGTTCGACGGGCCGGGAAATGACACCGCATTAATATTCTATCCTGGTGCAAAAATAGAATCCACTGCATACGCTCCACTGTTAATGAATCTCTCAAAACAGGGAATTGATTCATATCTGGTTGAAATGCCACTGAATTTCGCATTTTTTGGAGCCAATAGCGCCGATGACATAATAAGCAATTCCAGCTACAGCCATTATTTCATGGCAGGCCATTCCTTAGGAGGTGTGGTGGCATCATCATATGTAAATAGCACCAACAATACTGATGGATTGATATTGCTTTCGGCGTATCCGACCAGTGAGATTTCAAAACCAGTCTTGTCAATTTACGGATCACAGGACAAAGTAATGGATATTGAAACATATGAAAATTCCACTAAAATGTTTAAGGCAAACTTCACTGAGGATGTAATAGAAGGGGCAAATCATGCCCAGTTTGCATATTACGGAAATCAGTCAGGTGATGGAATAGCAAATATTACCGCCGAAGACCAGCAGAATCAAACAATAAATGATATTTTAAGATTCATTAATGGCATAATTAATCATTAGCTAGTTTAAGGAGTTCTTCACCCGTCAGGTGGAATACGTTCCAATCCTTTTGTTGGGCGCCTAAGGACAGGTAGAAATCAATGCTCGGCTGATTCCAGGATAGGCATGTCCATTCAAACCTTCCATATCCCCTGTCCACAACTATTTTTGCCAATTTTTTAAGCAATGCCTTGCCGTATCCTTTTCCACGATATTCAGGATCTATGAAAAGGTCTTCAAGGTGCAGGTTGACATTTGATATGTATGTTGAAAAGCTTAAGAAAAACAATGCAAAGCCAATGACTTTGCCGTCTTCAAGGGCAAATATTACCTCTGCCTGTCTTTTGTCGAAGATCCATTTTTCCAGTTCCTCTTGTGTAGCTGTCACTTCATCCAATCTGTTTTCATATTCAGCTAATTTCTTGATGAATTCCAAAATCAATGGTGTATCTTCCCTTTCGGCATCTTTAAATGTCAACTCTGTCATGTTAATCATCTCTTAAAATATTTGTATAAGTTGCATCTTATATAATCATATGTTCAGACAGATGAGAAGGCAAAAGCAGGAACTTTCAAAAGAGGAATGCATTCAAATATTGAAAGAGGAGCCTCGTGGAGTTCTGGCTTTGTTGGGTGATGATGATTATCCTTATGCTCTTCCGATGAGCCATGTCTATGTTGATGGCAAAATATATTTTCATGGAGCCAAAGAAGGCCACAAAAGTGATGCGGTAAAATCCCATTCCAAGGTTTCCTACTGCGTAATGGATAAGGGAGTAAAGAAGAAGGGCAGCTGGTGGTACACCTTCAAAAGCGTTATCGTGTTTGGAAAAATCAAAACATTATCAGATAAAGAAGATAAAATTGATAAACTAACTCATCTGGGGGATAAATTCTTCCCGACACATGAAGAGACAGTTGCTGAAATCAATAGGCTTTTGGAGAGAACTGAAGTCTTTGAAATTACAATTGAGCATATGAGCGGCAAACTCGTTAGGGAAAAATAACTGGATGTAGGCAAGGACAATGAACAAGAGCAAACGAATATTTTATTATGATGCGTTAAGGGCAATGGCAATCATAGGAATAGTTTTCTGTCACGCTTCTATTTCATTTGTCTCACAATGCATTAACAGACCTGACTTTTATATAGCTGCATTCTTTGACTGCTTTAGGGATTTTTCAATACCGATTTTTGTAATGCTGAGCGGAGCGCTCCTGATTAACAGAAGAGATTCTCTGATTGATTTCTTCAAAAAAAGATTGTCAAGGATTTTCATTCCATTCATATTCTGGGTTGTAATGTCTGTTCTCTATTCATTTTACTATATAGACCACGGCTTCAGCTTAAGCAGGGCTATCGATATATTTTTTGGAACTGCCAACACCATGGGTGTTGCATATTGGTTTGTCTGGATGATTATTATAGTGTATTTTCTGATATTCATCATCAATAAGACCATTGAATGGGGAAACGGAAAAGTCGAAGGGTTCGATTGGAAATTCATTTTGATTCTAACAGCATTGTCTGTAGCTTTCATCGCATTGTGCGATTTTGATTTCATAAATCCTTTCACTTCCAGAATAACTTATTTCTTGTCGTTCATAACATATATTATCATAGGATACTTTGTAGCCAACAATGACTATATAGGAAGCAGTATTTCAACAAAACTGATGGTCGGCACTACATTTTTACTGTCAGTTGGATTGTACTCATACTACATATTCGGCTTTGTTGTTCCAAGGTCTATTCTGGCAAACCGTTTCGTATATATGAGCTATTTCAATCTTTTGATACTTGCGATGTCAGTCAGCATATTCCTGCTGTTCAAGTATCTTTTCAAGCTGAAACTTTTCCAGAACTTCGAAAACAGTAGGTTAGGTTCTTCAATCACATGGATAAGCAAATACAGCTTTGGGATTTACCTTTGTCATTATATAATCTTGCATAGGTTAAAAGTGATTTTAGTAAGCTTTTATGCAAATCAGAATCCTTTAATATGGATACCAATTTTAGTAATCATAACATTGGTTATTTCTTTAGCTGTTCTGTACGTTTTAAACAGGATTCCATTCTTAAACAAGTTCACGGGAAAATCTTAAATGGATTTAGGGGGATATTATTATGGATAAGGAGTTTTTATTTTCGATTATACTGCCGATATATAATACTGAAGAATATATTGGGGAAAGCATAGATTCAGTCATTTCACAGACTCTGGACTTTGAAGAAAATGTTCAGCTGATTTTGGTTGATGATGGAAGCACAGACGGCTCCTTAAAGATAGCTCTTGAATACCAGGAAAGATTTCCAGATAACATAGTCGTCATATCGAAGGAAAATCAGGGTGTAGGTGCCGCCAGAAATACCGGTCTTGAATATGTTAAGGGCAAATATGTTAATTTCCTAGATCCGGATGATTACTTTTCAGGTGATGTTTTAAAAAGCGTCAAGGAATTTTTTGATGAAAACGGTGATTTGATTGATTTGGTTTCAATAAAGGTCATGCAGTTTGAAAGGGTCAATGGTGATCATGTCTTGAATTTCAAATTCAAGGAGGATAGGGTCATTGATTTAACTCTTGAGCCGGACAATCCCCAATTGGCCGTCAATTCATCATTCATTAAACATGAGGCATTTAAGGATTTGAGATTCAGAACGGACTTGGTAAGCTCAGAGGATACCAATCTGACCTGCAAACTCTTGCTTGACAAAAAGGCATTTGGAGTATTGAAATCACCTATCTATTATTATAGAAAAAGAACTGATAAATCTTCATTGATTGACACTTCACTTTCCAAAAAGGGATTTTTCACAGACAGGATGAAAAACCATTTTATGGATGTGATTGACTATTGTATTGATAAGGAGGGTGAAGTGCCTTTGTTTATCCAGTATACACTGGCTTACAATATTCAATGGACTGTTAGATCTAAAATACCTGAATTTTTCACAACAGAAGAAACTGAAGAGTTCATGTGCTGGTTTAATCGGGTAATCAGTTATTTGTCAGTTGAATCATTATCCAGCAGGAAGCTTATTAAAAAGGATTCTTTGAGAAATTATTTAATTTCAAAATTTAATGGTGACATTCATGAGGTTGTTGATTTGAAAAGAAACAATGTCTTAATGAAAAGTAAGGACACTATTCTGGACAGATTAGATTATCATAATTTGTATGTTGTCTCAATCGATTTAACGGATGATCTTATCACCTTCACAGCTTCATTCAATTCTATGTTTAATTCAAAAAATCTGGTTTTCGAAGCTATTGTTGAATATGATGGGGGAAACGTTGAACACTTTATAGCCAAACCCTCAAAAACTTATTTTAGGGATAATGTTTCCTATTTTTCACAGACTGTTCAATATATTAACTGTATTGATATTGAAATCCCATCCGATGAATGCATTGACAATATTAAAATCGCAGTTAATTATTATGCTGAAAATCATGTCATAACACGGCATCCGCCTGTTGTGCTTAAACAGAGTGATAATCAATTTGAGCTCGTAGATAATTTAATCATTCCAAAAGATAATATAGTTTGGAAACATAAAGTAGTTCCTATGATAGGCAATGATTGGGATTTGGCTTTGGAGGAGGAATTTCAAAAGGATTACTTTAAAGGAATAATGGATTTCATCAATGGAGAATATGACAGCAAAACAATTTATCCTCCATATGAGGATATCTTCAATGCATTTAAGCTGACACCATTAAAAAATGTTAAGGTAGTCATATTAGGCCAGGATCCGTATCATGAGGAGGGCCAGGCACATGGACTTGCGTTTTCAACACCTGAAGGTAGGCCAATTCCAAAATCTCTTAATAATATTTTCAAAGAGATAAATGATGAATATGGTTATCCGATTCCGGAATCAGGCTGCTTAGAAAAATGGGCAAAGAATGGTGTATTTCTGTTGAATACAGTTTTGACAGTTGAAGATGGCAATGCCAATTCCCACAGCAAATGCGGATGGCAGACATTTACTGATGAGGTAATAAGGATACTTAATAGCCAAAATCAGCCTATAGTATTTTTGCTTTGGGGAAAACAAGCTGAAAAGAAAAAGAAACTTATTACAAATGAAAATCACCTGGTTCTGATTACTTCCCACCCTTCACCGTTTTCAGCATGGCGAGGATTTTTGGGTTCAAATCATTTTATAATGGCCAATGAATTTTTAAAGGAAAACAATGTGGAAGAAATAGATTGGAGATTGTAGTCATTTAACTCTGTATTCATGTATAAGATATTAGATGCCCAATTATCCTTAAATACGTCTCATGTTATAGATGAGTGCATGTTTTTAGTTGATTATTCCATAGCTGAAGCCATTAGTACCTACTGATACAAATGAATGATGGCCATTATCACGGGGATAGTCATACCTTTGTGACTCAATTGCGTCAATAATCTTGTAGTTTTCAAATTCCTCATTTAATATTTTATAAAATTCGTCATGGGAATATTTGCTTGGTGATGAACTTTTAACGACTTCTTCTATCTGAGGTGTTATTTCAGATCCTTTCCAGGCTATATAATAGAATTCCTCACCTGCAGAAAACCATAATTTTGAATTTGTAGTATTGTCCATTCTGTCATGAGCGGTAAAATGAATGGCGTCATGGCCGGAAACATTTACCTTTTTGAATTGGTTGTGCTCTATGAAATATCCGTACAGCTCCATTATGTTGGGATTGACGTATCTGACTGTAAATACATTGATATCGTAGTCATATTCATACATATTGAAATCGCTGCTGTAAGGGTTTTCGTATTCCGGAGGAATTTTGAACTCTTCATATCCTACATTGGCAGTAGTCCAATTGGAAGAGTCTATTGCATTAACCCATCCCATCAATAGGATGGATGCCAATAAAAGAAGAATGATTTTCTTAATCATGGTAATAGTATGTGTTTAATGATATTTAAATTACTATTTCGTAATCGGTTTTCCTGTTGTCGCGCATTCTGGAATCCATATCGACCAGGTCATAAACCAAGGGGTTGGAAATAAGCATAGACCAGATTTCGAAAGTGACTCGGACAAACTCATCGTTCAATCGGATATGGTCATTAACGATAGGGCATTTGTATGGAAATTCGCTTTCATCGAATATCAGATGGAATTCCCCTTTCTTGTTGATATGTGGAATGAGTGGAAAAGTTCTGCATTGGATTGGCCTGATGGACCTGTCGCATTTTGGAGGATTGACGCATTTGACCAGGTAGATTTGGCCTTTCCATGAATGTGGATATTTGATTTCGGATGAATCCATGAAATAGAGTTCGAATTCATCGCTGTCTTCATACATCAGTTCCTCTCCGGGAAGCAGATAAAGGGCCAGTTCCTCATTTCTATAGTCTTCCGCGTCATAAACGCAGCAGACTTCACCGCATAATTTGCCGCAATCGAAATCAACGGGAGTAACCTCATCAAGCCTCTCATATATTTTTCTTATTGTTTCTTTCATTTCTTCGGCTGTAATTTCCATATTATCTACTTTTTATATTGATTCTAATCAATTATATATTTTAACTAACAAGCGTTAGTTTTATATAATTTGAAATTCTAAAAGTAATTGTAAACTAACAACTGTTCGCTAGTGATAACATGACAAAAGATAAGATTCTTGAGATTTCAATAAATCTGTTCTCGCAATTCGGATATGATGGGGTTTCAATAAGGCAAATCGCCGGTGAAGTCGGAATCCGCGAAAGCTCAATATACAATCATTATCCAAACAAGCAATCAATACTAAATGCCATCTTGGACTATTACATTGAAGAGATGGTTCGAGATGAAATACCAATCGAACAGGCTGCAATAAATATGGATAGAGGATTTGACTATTTCTACAAGGCAGGCTGTGACGCATTCCTCTCAAAGCTGCATGAAGACAAGATGATGAAAATAACAAGGCTGTTTTTTATTGAATCCTATCACAACGACGAAGTGAAAAACTTTCTGAAAAACGCCATCATCGAGGCGCCGGTCTATGGCTGGATTGACCTGTTTAACATGATGAAATCAAAAGACTTGATAAGACAGGACTGCGATGTAAAGCAGCTTTCCGAATCATTCTTCTATTATGGAATGTTTCTGCTCTATGAGCATTTCATCATCAACTATCCCGAAGATGACGAAAAGTTCCTCAAGGAGTTTTTGCAAAAGACACAGAAGCATGCAAGAATAATTTTCGATTCAGTAAAAGTGGAAGGTGGGTATTAGATTGAAATTAAGGCTTGAAAGAGAAGAGGATTATCTTGAAGTGGAAAAGCTTGTCAGAAATTCGTTCTGGAATATATATCGCCCTGGAGCATATGAACATTACATCGTGCACAATTTAAGAAATGATGATAGATTTATCGGTTATTTGGCTTATGTCATTGAAAAGGATGATATGATAATAGGCCACATCAACTATTCGCTTGGAAAAATCAGCTATGAGGACGGATTTGAGGATGCGGCCATTTTAGGTCCGATAGCCATTGATGAAAACCATCAAAATCAGGGATTCGGATCTCAGCTTATAGAATATACTTTAGGATTGGCTGAAGAGAAGGGCATTCCATTTGTCTTTGTTGTTGGCGATGAAAATTACTATTCAAGATTTGGATTTGAAAGCGCATCAAAATATAATTATTATCTGGAAAATACTGATTCAAATGAGGAAAATCCCTTTTTCATGATTAGAATTTTCGATGAAAGTAAAATCAGCAATGATTTGGGAATATTCCGCAATCCCGATGTATTCAATGTAGATGAAAGTGAAGTCGATGAATTTGACAAGCAGTTTGAATATAAGGAAAAACTAGTGCAGGAAGGTCAATTAGGTGTTTAAATGAAATGTGTAATTATTAACGGTTCACCGAGAAAGAAGAATACTTGGTCTGTAGTGGAACAAGTGAAGAGCAATCTGGAAGCTGAGTTTGATGAGATTCACTTGATGAAGGAAAAGATTCCAATGTGCAACGGATGCTTTAAATGCATCTTGGAAGGGGAAAACAGATGCCCCCACTTTGACAAGATAAACCCTATTATAGAAAGTATAAGGAAATCAGATGCAATAATAATTGCTTCTCCGGTTTATTCGATGAACGTGTCTGCACTGTTAAAGAACTTCTTTGACCATACGGCGTATTTATATCACAGACCGGAGTTTTTTGACAAAAAGGCATTGGTTGCCGTTACGACTGCAGGTGCCGGTCAGAAAAAGGTGGCCAGTTATATTGATGAGACATTAAGGCATTGGGGAGTAAACAAGGTTTATAAGATATCTATTGCCTGCGGCGGAAAAGACCATCTTGAAACCAAAAAGATTGATCAGATAGCAGGCAAGTTCAGAAAAGACATGGAGTCAGATAAGTTGAGCAGCCCGAAATTCGTGGATGTTTTTTACTATAATCTATGGAGGGCAATGGCATTATCAGATGACCCTTTGAAAGCAGATAAGGAATATTGGTTTGAAACAGGTCTTGTCAACCATGATTTCGCTCCGCAAGTCAAATTGAATGTTTTCAAAAAGGCTTTTTCCAAAATACTGTTTTTCATTTTAAGAAAAGCCATCAAATAGGCTTTTCGCTTTATTTTTTTTCACATTTTAATTGTTTAAAAATTAACTGTTCACTTCGAAACATTTATATCTGATATGATATAAATCATTAATCAGGTGAAAAAATGGGAGATGAAAGCTTTCAGGGGATATTTGACAATTCCCCTTTTATAGCCTGGATACACAATATTTCAAAAAACCAGATGAAATATCTGAATTCAAAAATTCAGGATATGGATTTGGGTCATGAAATGAGATATATCATGGCAGTTTATGATAATCAGGGATTGTCTCAGGACGATTTAGTTCGCATTTTTGGTCAAAGCAAGGCAAGCATTGCAAAATCAGTCAAAAAGCTTGAAGACCAAGGATACATCAAAAGGGAAATCAATCCAAACAACAGGCGAAAATACATGTTAAAGACCACTTCCAAAGGAGAGGATTTGGTTCCTAAAATCAGAAAAATATCCAAAGACTGGGAAAAGGAAGTTGGAATAACACAGGACGATAAGGAAATAATTGAAAGAATTAAGGAAATAGCTATCAATGGAATGAAATTGGTGGAGGATTTATAATTTTAACAAGAGGGATAATATGAAGTTTGATAATGAAACATCTGTAGTTCTAGTATCATTTCTTACATCATTTTTTGCAGTGTTTTTAGCTGCAGGCATAGTCATAGGTGTGCCGTCAATTGCAAGTGAATTTGCAATGAATAATGTCGTTCAAAACTGGATAATAACAATTGCCCTGCTTGTTGTAGCGGTATTTACGCTTCCTGCAGGACAGCTTTCCGGTAAATTCGGTGTCAAGAAATCATTAATAATTGGTGTTGTGATTTTCATAGTCGGTTCGATAGGTGCATGCTTGGCATTTTCCAGCGAATCATTTTTATTTTTCAGGGTAATTCAAGGTATAGGCGGAGCATTTTCCAATGTTTCTGCAATGGCAATGGTAGTACAAGCAATCAACCCTAAAAACAGAGGTAAGGCTTTGGGATTAACTGTTACTGGGGTATATTTGGCAGGTTCACTGTCTCCTGTAATCTGCGGATTTTTGGTTTATAACTTTGGCTGGAGGTCCATGTTCTACTTTACAATTCCATTTTTCCTAGTCTGCATTGCGCTTATGATATGGAAGATTCCGGGAGATTGGAAGACATATGAAAACGATAAGATCGACTCCATAGGTTATCTTATATATGGAATAGGCATTTTATTGTTTATATATGGATTTACAAGTCTGATGAACTTTATGGGACAAGTTTGTGTGCTTATAGGATTTATTTTACTGGTTGTATTTGGATATTATGAAACTAGAACTGTCAGTCCGGCATTCAACATGAGGCTGTTTAAAAACATGAAGTTCACTTCATCCAATATTGCGGCTCTCTGCAGTTATCTTGCAGTGGCGGCGCTCACTACAATCTTGAATTATCATTTCCAGTATGTCAGGGGATGGAACGCTCAGATGTCAGGACTGATATTGATCATTACTCCTATCATCATGGCATTCATGGCTCCTAATTCAGGAAAACTATCAGATAGGATACATCCTCAAAAATTGGCGGCTATAGGAATGACCATTGCAACATTTGCACTGTTTATCTTAATATTCCTGGATGCAAACACTCCAATTTATCTTATAGTGCTGGCAATGGTATTGCAGGGTATAGGTATGGGACTGTTCACATCACCAAATACGAATGCAATCATGAGTTCTGTTCCGCCAAAAGAAACCCCGAATGCATCTGCGGCACAGTCAGCTATGAGGACAATTGGCCAGACCATGAGTTTGGGTTTGCTTACACTGGTTTTTGCTTGGATCATGGGCACTTTGCCACTTGAAACAAAATATGCAGGCATGATTGTTCAAAGTTCCCAAATTGTTTGCATAATATGTACAGTCATATGTATAATTGCAATTTTAGCATCTTTGGTTGGCGTAAAATCAACCGATGAATTTAATATTGAACAGGCAGGTTAATTATTATTTAATGGATTTTATTAAGAGGGATTATTATGAAATTTGATTTAGAAACAATTGTAATAGCGGTGTCATTTATCACTTCGTTTTTCGCTGTATTTTTATCAAACGGGATTATTATAGGAGTACCGGCTATTGCACAAGAGTTTGCAATGAATAATGTTATCCAAAATTGGGTTCCGACTATATTTTTCCTTGTGGTGGCTCTCTTTACAGTCCCCGCAGGACAGATATCAGGTAAATTTGGTGTTAAAAAATCTTTGCTTGGAGGCGTACTCCTTTACTTATTCGCTTCCATCGGTGCGGTGCTTTCATTTTCTACAGAATCATTTTTGATTTTCCGTATTCTTCAGGGAGCGGGCGTAGCATTTTTAAATGTTTCCGCAATGGCTATGGTTGTACAGGCTGTCAAACCTCAAAATAGGGGTAAGGCATTAGGATTCACTGTTACAGGTGTTTACCTGGCAACTTCATTATCTCCGGTAATCTGCGGATTTTTAGTACACAACTTAGGTTGGAGAGCAATGTTTTACTTTGTAATTCCTTTCCTTATAGTTTGTGTATTGCTCTTGGCATTTAAAATACCTGGAGAATGGAAAACCTATGAAAAGGACAAAATCGATACTGTCGGTTCAGTATTATATGCAATCGGTATCCTGTTGTTTATCTATGGATTTACAACATTGACAACAAGCACAGGTCTGATTTTAACAATTGTTGGACTGGTTGTATTAGTAATCTTCGGAGCTTATGAGCTCAGGCAGAAATCACCTGTATTCAACATGAACCTATTTAAAAATAAAAAGTTCACATCTTCCAATATTGCCGCTTTATGCAGCTATTTGGCGATAATGGTGGTTACTACAATCTTGAATTATCATTTCCAGTATGTCAGGGGATGGAACGCTCAGATGGCAGGTCTGATATTGATTATTACACCTATTATCATGGCAATAATGGCTCCTAATGCAGGCAAGCTTTCAGATAGGATCCATCCGCAGAAACTTGCAGCTACCGGAATGGCGATTGCAGCTGTTGCATTGATTATATTGATATTCTTAAATAAGGACACTCCGCTTTATTTGGTGGTTTTAGCAATGATTCTCCAGGGTATAGGTATGGGACTATTCTCAAGTCCAAACATGAATGCAATCATGAGTTCCGTTCCGCCAAAAGACGCCCCAACAGCTTCAGCTTCACAGGCAACAATGAGAACAATAGGCCAGACCATGAGCCTAGGTCTTTTGACATTGGTATTTGCTTGGGTAATGGGCAGTTTGGAACTGGCTCCACAGTATGCAGACATGATTGTGCAGGCTTCTCAGATAATATGTATTATTTGTGCCGTTGCATGCATTTTAGCCATTTTCGCATCCTTGATAGGAATCAAATCCAAAGATGAATTCAATACACAAAGGCCAAATTAGTTAGCCGTATATGGCTAATTAATTTTTTTTATTTTTTTTTTCGAAAATATTTTTAAATAATATAAAGAAATATATATTTAACAAGAAATGATTTTATGAGTGGTTTTATTTATGGCAAATCAAAAAATGGAAATTGAATTAACCCCTGAACAAGCTGAAAAAGTTGAAATATTACAATCAAACGGCATCAGCGTTGGTGAAGCTATTGACATGCTTTTTACTATTAAGGATGACATAAACAGTCAGGATTTAGAATCTCACTTTGATGATATTGACAATGAATTGGAAGTATTTTTAAAATTGAACGACGATTCAATTGCTTATGAAAATAAACGAAAAATATTGGAAAGCGAATACGGACCTGCAGCTGAAACTTATGAAATGAGAGCTCAAAAGGCGAAACGCAGTATCAGCTGGGCTAAAGACTTCTTTAATTTCTAATTATTTTAATCTGATTATTCCAGATTCAATAGAATAAACTAAGTTATTCGTATAATTTAGTTTGTCTTTTTTCTTTTTTTAAAAAACTAGTTTTTAATCAGTCTTATCAGTGAAACCAAACCGATTATTGCTGTGATGCTTTCAATTGCAGCTGATGAAAAATCATAGATTGCAAGGAAATACACAACATAGATTGCACTGTTAATAATAAAGCTTGCTTTAATGGTTTTAATTGATTTCAGATAGTAATTGCATAATGTTATCTCAACAATTGCAATAATAGGCAATAATCCGACTATGCCCATCGTATTGACCAGACAACCAATGACTATTGAAATGATAAGGAAAAATATTGTCCATTTGAATGTCAATTTATCATAATACACCATTGCATTTCTAGAAGCGGCAATGGCCATTGTGGTTACTCCTGTCCAGGACAGGAAAAACACAGAGGAAATCATTAATATGAAGGCATTTAGAAATTGGTATTTGTAGGCTTCCTTTTCATCATTAACCCACATGCTTAGGATGATGAAGATACCTGCTATTAAAGATATAAAATTTCCTATGATGATATTAATTGCAAAATCCATGTAAATCAATTCAAAAAAATAATTTCTTTCTATTATTAATTTTTAGATAAAAATTTATATATTTTTTTACAAATATTAAATCCGAGGTTAGATTATGGATTACGATGTCATTTATATTGGAAGTGGAAATGCGGCATGGCAAGGAGGCCGATTTTTAAGAAAAGCAGGCCTTAAAATACTGATTGTTGAAGAAAGCCTATACGGTGGAGCATGTGCAAACAGGGGCTGCAACTCTAAGGCCCTGCTTGATGCGCCTTATGAAATAAAGGCATTGACAGAAAACTTTGAAGGAGTTGGAAAATCAGGCAATTTTGATGTGAACTGGTCTGATTTGATGGAACTGAAAAGGCAGCGCATTGCAGGCATGTCCATATTTCTGGACGGCAAGTTCGATGAATACGACCTGGATGTGGCTCACGGAAAAGGTGTTATCATAGACGAGCATACCGTTCAGGTAGGACAAAGGAAGTTTACAACCGATAAGATTGTGATATGCACAGGTCTAAAACCGGTAATTCCAGACATCAAAGGAAAGGAATATCTGCATGACAGCACTGACTTTTTAGACATATCAGAACTTCCAAAACATACAATAATCATAGGTGCTGGTTTTGTTGGCATGGAATTTGCATCAATTCTTGCCGAAGCGGGCCTTGAAGCCGATGTAATAATAAGGGGAAACATGGCACTTAAATATTTCCACCAGCCATATGTCCAAAAGATAATTGAAATTCTAAAGGAAAAGAACATTCGTTTCCATTTTAACCAAAGCGTTAAGGAAATTATAAAAGATGACAATGTCATAATCGATAATCCGGAAAGCAAAGTTCTCAATGTAACAAGTGCAATGAATTCCGATGAATTTTTAAGAGACCCTGAATCAAAAGTTGACAACAAGGCATATGAAAATGCATTCACCGTCAATTGTGAAAGCGGACTCAGCCTGACAGGGGATTATGTGATTGCTGCAATGGGCCGTACAGCCAATGTGGAAGACATTGGCCTTGAAAATGTAGGATTGACCTATACCAATAAGGGAATCAAGGTAAACGGACATCTTCAAACAGAAGTCCCTAACATCTATGCCTCAGGAGATGTGGCAGATACGGGCATTGCAAAGCTCGTAACCGTTGCAATACACCACTCAAAATACCTTGCAAAAGAGTTGCTGGGCGAAGCTGATGAAATTACTTATCCTGTCGTTCCTGCAGTTGCATATACAATACCTAGAATTGCCACAGTTGGTGTTCCGGCATATATTGCAGAAAAAAGCGATGAATATGAAGTTCACACTATAAAGTACGGCAGATCATATTCTCTTGAGCTTAAAAATGACAGGACCGCCGAGGCAAAAGTCATTGTTGATCGTGATTTAAACATTGTGGGTGCTGAAATATATGCTGCAGAAGCCGAAAACGTCGCAAACATGTTTGCATTTATCATCAACAAAAAGATTACTCTTGAAGAACTTGACTATATGATATATGCATTCCCTTCAAGCAGTTCAGTCTGCTTGTATAAGCTGCATAATATTCATTATAAATTCTAAACTTGAATAATAGAAGGTGTTGAAATGAGTGAAGATAAGATTACATATAATGATGTAGAGGAGTATGGGTCATTATTCACACTAGCACCACCATTCCTGCTTGAAATGTTTGCTAAAAAGAATACTGATCTTGTTTCAAAGTTCGAATCGGTAATAGAATCATATATGGACAACCTGACCGATGATCAAAGGATGAAACTGGATTTGGTTTTAAGCAGTGAAATCGAGCATCTGCAAGGGATAATGGCTGAAGCTTACAGGATAACAAATAAAAAACAGTATCACATTCTGGCCAATCCAAAATACAGCCAATTCATTGAAGAGAATCTGGAAGGGATTCGCAGATTGATTAAATAGTTTTGGAAATGTTTCCAAACTATCATCTGTTTAGAACAATCCTTCAAGCAATTGTTCTTCGGTTTTGTAAAAGTCAAATTTTATCAGATTCATCAGGATTTGCGGAGCTCTTATCAGTTGGGTTGATGCAGACAGTGGCAGATGGATTTTAGTTGCTCCCTGTTCAACACAGATTCTTAAAGTTTCAGGCAAATCTTCTGATTGTTCTTTGCTGAGTATAACTGTATTGTCTTCTAAACTTACATTATTTTTAACAGATTCATTTGCTATCAGTTCCTGCAAATAAAAACTATCAGGTTCACCATCACCTGTCAAATTATCGATGATGTTTTCATTATTTTTAATAGTTAATTTGAATATGTCTCCTGAGTCAATGAAGTACACTTCACCGACATCAAGGGTGTTTTCCAGGAGGGTTCCGATTTTAAATGTATTGTCAATTTCTTTGGTCTGCTCGCTTTTCCCTTCAGGCTTGTCTTTAGGTGTAATATATAATTCGCCAAAATCAGGTGTGTAATCAATTGCTGATTTATACAGGATTGTTTTATCCTCTTCTTCTTCACCAGCTATTTTTTTTAAAAGACGAATGATTTCTGTATTTTGTTTTTCAATATTTTTGGTTATTTGGATTAGTTCGGATAAATCTGACATGTTTAGTAGTCTGTATTTTGTAATTATTATAGTTAGTTGTTGTGGTGTTTGAATTGGTCTTGAGGTCTTCTTTTTTAAAATAAATTCAGAGGATTTTCCTAGATTGAAACAGTCATTTCAATTTTTAATCTTTAAATTATTTAATAATTCATTTCCGGCTCCATTGGTATGCAATTCGTGGAGATCCGTCAGCCACATATATGGTTCCGCATTTTCGAAAACCGTTTTTTTCAATCTGCTTTTGCATAATCTTGTTGCTTTTATGTGTGTCTATTCTGATATTGTCTGAAATTCCTTTGCAATAATCTATAACACATTTAAAAATACCGTGAAGTTTCCCGTCACTTGCTATCCTATGGACGGTTACATATTCATCATCGTTCACCCATTCGCCGTCTTCAATATATTGATAAGTCGGTTCATCTCCGCTGAAAAGTGCAAACACTCCATGGGGGCTTTCATCGTCACATATTAGAAGGCAGACTTCATTTTCAATGTCATGCTCAATCAAATCTCTGCTGGGGTAAAAATGACCCCATTGATTCGGATTTCCAGATTCAATCATGAAATCCTGTGCTATGGCATAGATATCCATTATTTCATTCACATCATCGATAACAGCTTTTCTGATATTCATAATATCCCCTATCATGCATGGGTGGAATTTTTTTTGCCCACCTATCTAAGCACCCTCTGCGATTAGCATGTTTTCCATGCAGGCACCGAAATATTTAATTAATAATATATATCATTTTTTACAATATATAATAGTAGAGACGGCAAGAGGTAATAAGATGAAACATCCTATGGGAATGTATGTGATATCTATAGCGGAATTATGGGAGAGATTTAGTTTTTATATCATTTGTAGTATACTTGTATTGTTCATGTCAGATGTATTGCATTTTTCAATACCCTTCTGTACTTTTCTCTATGGAATAATAATCGGAGGAACTTACTTTTTCCAATTGATTGGAGGATATCTCTCCGATAAGTTTTTAGGAAATAGGAAAACAATTATAATTGGCGGAATATTCATGTTTGCCGGCCAGTTAATTTTTTCATATGTTGCAAGTCTCTTTTATCTGACTGCTGATGTTCCGGTTCATTCCACATTCTTATTTACATATCCTGAAATCATTTTCCTAATCGGCGCTCTCATAACCTCTATCGGAGCCAGCTTCTTTAAGGTTAGCATAACCTCTTTCGTAGGTCTGTTCTATCAGGATAATGAGGACCTTTTGGATTCCGCATATACAATGTTTTACATGTTCATCAATATCGGAGGACTTTTTGCTCCGCTGATTGCAAATTTTGTTGTTGGAGTGCATAACCCTTCCTTATACCAATATGGATTTATGATTGGTGCAGCAGCCGTGCTGATTGGATTAATAATGTTTATAGGTCTCAATAAGTATTTGTGTTTGCCAAACGGCGAACCTTTAGGTATTCAACCTTTTTCTAAAACTCAAAAAACCGTTGGCAATGAATCTGATTCAAGTGAATTGACAAAAATTGACATTGACCATTTGAAGGTAATAGGTCTAATCCTTATAGTTATTGTTGTCTTTTTCATATGTTTCGAGCAACTGTTGACATCAATTTTGGTTCTAACCATGGATTATGTTTACAATATTGTTCCATTTACCAACTTTGCTTTGAACCCTCAATTTTACGTGACATTAAATCCTTTCTTCCTTATACTGCTCAGCCCTATATTCATTAAGTTATTGGCAGTCCTTTCAAGCAGGGGCAAGGAACCTTCCTCAATCTCAAAGTTAGGTTGGGGTATGCTCTTTTTAGCCTTTTCATATTTCCTTCTTTCAATACCATTTATGAGTATGGCTGAAGGCATGAAAATGAACATGTCATGGATTATAGTATTCAATTTCTTCATGGTGATTGCAGAGCTTTTGGTAACTCCTATTGCTTTAAGTCTGCTTTCAAAACTGTCTCCTGCAAAGTATTCCACAATGATGGTTGGAGTGCTGTATGCTGCAACCGCTGTTGCTGAGGTGATTGCAGGTTCGTTTGCAAGTGCATTTCCCGAAAAAATCGGCCAGACCACAATGCTTTTAAGCATCATACCTATCACAAGTCCGGTAGCATTCATGTATGTCTTTGTAATTATATCAGGTATTTGCGGTATCGTTTGGCTATTGCTTAAAAATAAGATTAAGACATTAATGCATGGAGTAGTATGAATATTAAAAATACTCTCTTTAAGGTTCAATTTTCATATTGAACTTATTTTATTTTATATATAATTTATATTAATTTTTCCTTTATTTTTCAAGTATTTAAATGCAAGTAAGTGCTTACTTTCGAAAAACTTTATATGTGATGACTCTAAATCTATTTTTAAGCACGATTATAATTTAAAATTCTTAAAAAACATATAATTTTTATCTTTAATAATACAGAAATTTTGAATTTCTGTTCTTGAGCGTAGTTCTAAGAAAAGATAAAGAAATGAACATAGGAAAAAAGAGTAAATAAGTAGGGGAGTTTAATTAAACTTCCTCTACTTCTACATTGTCGTGTACATACAATAATACAATCACTAACATTACAACAGCCAGAATAGCCATCACTAATGAAGTTTCTCCAAATGCGGTGACAGATATTGCATTGTTATTAATGTTGCCGCCTGCAAATATTGCCATTAACACAACAGCAATTGCAGAACCGATTGCACCGATAATCTGTCTTACAGTAGTATTTATCGCAGTTGCATCTTCAAGGTTACCTGATACAACACTTATGGTCCATGTTACACATGGCATTAAACCTAAACCTGCACCGACAGCCCTTATTATTTGAGTAAGCATCATGTAATTGATACTTGAGTTTATATCATAAGTCATCATAATCAGATAACCGACAATAGTGAATAAACAGGAAGCAATCATTACTTTTCTCACTCCAATCTTGTAGGCCAGCATTGATCCAAGGAAGTTGAATATAATCATGATTATTGTTGCAGGAAGCAATACAAGACCTGATTGGGTTGCTGTATGGCCAGCCACGTTTTGAACGAATAATGGCATGATAACATTTAATCCGCACATGGTGAAATACAGTATTGCAGACAGTAAGGTTCCATAGAAGAAAAACTTGTGTTTCAAGATTCCTAAATCCAAAAGAGGATATTCAATGTTGAACTGGCGGTGTGAGAATAGTGCTAATGTTATTACACCAATAACAATCGGTAAAATCACATGCACAAAACTTAACCCGTTTGCAGCGATATTTGAAAAACCGAACATTATTCCAACACAACCGATTGAACACAGAATCAGTGAAATGAAATCCAAATCATATGTTGCATCGTTTTCCAATTCGAATTTGACTCCGATAAAGGATATTGCAATTAAAAGAATAGCTATTATTATGAATACCAGAAATATCATTCTCCATCCGATCGTATCGATAATGTATCCTCCGATGGTTGGCGCCAATGCAGGAGCTATTCCTATAATAAAACCGAACAACCCCATAAATTTATGCCATTGCTCTTTTGGAATAATCCTAAGAATAACGATTTGGGTAATAGGCAATATTATACCAGATCCGATAGCCTGAATTATTCTCCCTATAATTAAAACGTCAATGTTAGGAGCAATGTAGGATATGATTGATCCTAATAGGAATAAACCTAAACAAGTAATGAGTATTGTTCTTATTTTATATCTGCGTGCAATAAATGCAGATGTCGGAATCATCACACCTAAAACAAGCAGAAACGATGAATAAATCCACTGCACAGTAGTTGAGGGAACATGAAAATCTGCCATAATTCCTGTCAAACCTGTTGTAACAACCGTTTGTGCAGTACTTAAAATTGTTGCTGTAATGAGAAATACAATTAAAGTAACATTTTCTTTTGTTAAATCCATACAAATCCCCTGATTAGTAAATTTATGAATTTTTGAATAATTTATTAATCAAATAGCAAGTATCGCTATTTCTCGTTTTCATTAATCATATTAAACCAAAACATATCCTCGTTGCTGCTGTTGAATAATTCCTTGATTAGATTATTTCTTTTTTGGGTTGTTTTTTCGAATTTTTTGGGATTGTCTTTTTTAATGTCTTTTAAAATTTCATAAATTATTGAATTTAAATAGCTATCAAATTCCTGTTTCTGATTGTTGTCTAAACAATCGAAAATGTTATAGTCAACTGAAGGTTCTATAATGACATTTTGTCCTTTTTCAGTTAATTTAACTAGTAAAACACGTTTATCTTCCATTGAAGGTTCCTTGACAATAAAACCGTTTTTTTCCAATTTTGTCAAAAGGGAGTTCAATGCAGAAACGCTTATTCCCAAAATGATGGCCAAATCTTTAGTAGGTATATTATCTTTTCTTTTTAAGATGGCCAAAACCCTTCCCTGACCTCGGGAAATGTTATTCATTTTGGATTGGTTTGTTTTACTTTTCTGTTCCAGAATTTCATTAATAAAATACAATTTATGAAATAAAATTTCGTTCATTGATTATCACATTTTGAAATAATTACTCAAAAATTTATTACAAGTACTTGCAATAAATATATTTAATAATTTAATATTATTTAAAATTATTTTAAAATTGGAATAATCATATGAGATTTTGTTGAATAAAAAAAGAAAAAAGATTTAAATTACTTCAAAATCAATAAGATTTATTTTATTTGAAAGCAATTTTGGATCTTCGTCGATAGGTTCGGATAGTTTTGTTGTAATGTATTTTTTGTTGTCATCCGGAAAGACGGTGGCTATTTTCAAATCATCTTTATCGGATAATACGCTAGCTAAAAAGTTAGCGCCGCTTGAAATACCAATTCCCAAACCGAATTCCTTAGCTATACGTTTGGACATGTTGATGGCATCACAATCATGAATAAGTACAATGTCATCAATTAGATTCTCATCAACGATTCCAGGAATAAAGTCATCGCCTATTCCTTCAATCATATGACTTCCTTCCTCCATTCCCATTTTAAGGATTGATAATGTGCTTGGCTCTAAAGCTATTATTTTGGAGTCAGGGTTATTGTCTTTTAATCTTTTGCCGATTCCCATAAGGGTTCCGCCAGTTCCGATTCCTGAAACAAAGGCATTGACATCAGGAATCTTATCAATGATTTCCTGGCCGGTAGTGTTATATTGGGCTTCGACATTTAATTCATTATCAAATTGGAGTGGTTTATATGCACCTATTTCATCAGCATATTCATCGACAAGTTCTAAAGCTTTTTTAAATCCACCATCTTCTTTTGATACGAGGTGAACATGGGCACCGTACATTTCAATTAGTTTTCTCCTTTCAAGAGACACCCAATCAGGCATGAAAATATGGACATCATGACCATAAAGGGCACCGATAGCACTGAATGCAATACCTGTATTTCCACTGGTAACTTCGATGATTGGCTGGCCTTCTTTTAGGTTGCCCCTTTCTTTTTCTTTTTGAATAATGTATAATGCAATTCTGTCTTTAATGCTTCCTGAATAATTGTAATATTCTATTTTAGAATATATGCTTCCTTTTTTGCCTTCATATTCATAATCGATTTTTATCATTGGTGTATTTCCAACTAAATTTCCAATATTCATAACATTCCATCCAATTTAATAATATAACATTATAACATTTGTTTTAAGTTATAAAATACTTTTTTGATTTTAGGCTGATTTTTATATTTAAGATTTATTCTTTTAATTGATTTAAATATGTTATTTTTTAATTTAACTAATTCTAATATCTTTTTTTATCATTTAAAGATGCAAGTAACCGCTTACACTAGAAAAACTTTATATACTATTGAATTAATACTATTACTTAGTTGAAATTAAAATAAGATAGTTTCGACTAAATATTTTTCTCCAAAATTAAATAAGATGAAACAAAAACCCAAATATCCTTAATAAAGGATGGATTCCACAATTTAGATAAAAAGTATGTCTCCCCATACTTTTTATTCCATATTTTTTATTAATTTTTAACGTGGCCCATTTAATGGGCCGGTTATTTTAAAATATTTTTTGTGTAATCTTTGAAAAATAAAAAATTTAGGCATACCTAAATATTTATATAGGATAAAAAATAAGTATTAATTAAAATTGAATGGCGGAGGTAAACAAAATGATAATCGGAATTGAAAACTTGAAAGAAAAGATTAAAGATGAAGAAAAATCAGATGACTAAAACTAAATCAACACCTTAAAAGACTCCCAAAGCAAGTAAATTGCACTTATAATAATTAAAATTGCAAATATTTTTGGGATGTATTTGGTTTTTGTTATTAACCTTTCCAAATTGATTTTTGAGATTATTAAACTTAAGATAAACAGGGTTAAAGCAAAGCCGAGGCAATATAAGATTAAATTAAAAATAGCATATAATCCGCTGTTGGTGCTGACAAGTAATGAAATAAGAGAAATCAGATAAGCACTATAACAGGGAGCCCATGAAATAGAGGTTAAAAAACCTAAAATAAATGAACCAACAACACCATCTTTGTTTTTTGGAGTTAAAGCTTTAAAGCTGAAAGAATAATCAACCAACATCAGGATTCCGATAACCAAAAGCAGAATTGCCGAAAGGATTCTGATATAGGCGATGTAGCTGTAGACTATTGAAGTGAAGAATCCAGTCAGGAATATGATAACTACAAAAATACTGAGCAAACCTAAAGTAAAAGATATTATCTCACTTTTGGACTTGGATTTTAGGCTGAATGCCACGAAAATAGGAATAATCGGTAAAATACATGGGGATAATATTGAAATTACGCCGGTAAAAAATGAAATGAAAGGGATTATTTCCATTTAAATCTCCTTAATGGATTGTAAAAATTCATCACTGTCCACATATCCTTCGATTTTATTAATCAATTTACCGTCAGAATCTATAAACTGGATAATAGGAGTTCCAAAGACATTATATTCAGCAGCTATGTTAGGATTTTTGTTGATGTCAACCAGAACAACAACGAAGTTTTCATTCAATTCTTTTTGAACATCACTATTTGACAGAACATCCTTTTTTAACATGTCGCAGTAAACGCAGCTTTCCTGATCAAATATGATAACTACGGTTTTATTTTGACTTTGTGCAACATTGAAAGCAGAATCAATATCAGTAGTTATATTCAATCCTGGAATTGTTGTGTTTTCAAAATCAACAGAATAAACTGCGGATGATACTGTCAAAACAACAAAAATTGCCATTAAAATTAAAAAATTTCTTTTCATAAAAAATATTCTAAAAATCACTATTAATAAAGTTTTTTCTTTAATGATTTCTTACTGGTTTGCTTTCATTGTGGCTATCTGCTCGTCGCGGCTTTTTAATTTCAGGGTGAATAAAAATGCGATGAATGCCACAATAGCACCTAAAAACAAGCTTATTTTATAACCTGTAATTCCTGAAAATGATGCTATTATTCCTCCGATAAGGGCACCGCCTATCAATTGGCCTGCACTGGATAACATATTTACAATAGCTTGTCCTGCACCCCTTTCATAAGGTTTTGCTTCACTTAAAACTATGTATCTTAAAGGAGCTCCGATGATTGTTACAAGGCCTACTCCGATTAGACATCCTGCTATAATGAATAATATGAAATTGCTTGGGTAAATTGCAATAATCAGGAGGCCTACAGTTAAAAGCAATGTTCCAATAGCCATGATTTTTCGTGACCCTGTGGAATCCAAGATTTTTCCGAGTATAGGTGCGGCAACGGCATTGACTCCCAAAATAGGAATCAGCATCAGGCTTGCGTACTGGTCATTCAGACCCATTGAAAGAATAACAAGGGATGGAATGAATATTGCAGAAGAGTAGATTATTCCATAGGCCAATGTTTCAATACAGGCGATACTTATGTCCTTGTTTTTCAGCATATGTATAGCTACAATGGATTCTTCCGCTTTTTTTTCAACTTTAAAGAAAATTGGGATTAGAATAATGAACATGATTAAAAATGGAAGCACATTTAAGGACAATATGCTGTTTATGAAGTTGCTTGAGTCAATCTGATTCAATCCATATGACAGGAATATCGCAAGCAGGCTCAGTATTACGATTCCCAAATAGTCTATTTTAAGCTTTCTGCTGTTTTCCATATCGGGAAGGATATGCCATGCAAAAATCACAAGAAATATGCTGATTGGAATGTTTATTGTAAAACACCAGTTCCATCCAAATGGAATTAATGCAGCTCCAACAAGAGGTCCGCCAATTGCAGAAATTCCGAATACGCTTCCGAGAATTCCTAATGCTTTCCCACGTTCTTCTAATGGGAATTCATCACCAATGAATGCTCCACCGACAGGGAAAATTCCTCCACAGCCAAAACCCTGTATGATTCTTCCTAAAAATATGGATTCGATATTCATGGAAAATGCAATCAGACATGACCCGATTCCAAATAGCAGAACATCCAAGATAAAAATCTTTTTACGACCGTAAAAGTCTGAAAACTTCGCCATTACTGGAGAACCGATCATGAAAGTGATTACAAAGAGTGTAAATATCCAGCTTGATTCTCTGCTTGTCAGGTGAAAGCTCTGTTCAATGGAAGGCAGTACCGGACCTATTATTCCCGTATCCAGTGAACCCATGAATACGCCTATCAGGAACAGAATCAGTATTAAATTCCTGGTTTTTGTATCTAAAGTTTTTTGTTTCATTGTATTATCATTTTTTAGAATTTATTCAATAAAAATATTATATGCCTTTACAATTTCCTATATTTTTAATATTATATAAACTTTGCAAGATATTTTTCCTTAAGAATAAATTATATTTTATTGAATGTTTTCACAGGATTCGGGGTATTTTTTAATTCTGTATCTGACAAAAATAACTGAAAAGAGCAAGAATATGATAGGCAGTGTGAAGAGAAGATGTATATTCATATAGCTGACTATAAATGCTCCTATAAGAATACCTATTGTTCTGTTGAAGTTGTTGATGAATAAATAGAATCCGTTGGCAAATTCTGGTGTATCTTTCAGGGCTGAAGTAATCCAGAATTGGGCGATTGTATGCATGGATCCATCTAGAAAACCGAATGCCATTAAAGTTATGAATGTCAGGGTTGGAATTTCGATAAGCATTCCCATCGTCAGGATAACGGCTGCAAATGCGATTGGATATATTAAAACGGCAAATTTTGAATTTTTTATTAATAGATATCCGAATAGTGTTGTTCCGATCATGGAAGCGAATCCGTTGAATAGCAGGAAGATTGATAAGGTCAGCTCTTCGCTGATATGGGTTAATGATGATAGGATTACTGCAAAATAATTGTATATTGTACTTACTGAGATTCCTAAAAACAATATGAAAATTACAGTAACAATGAATTTTGTTGAAGTAATCTCATGAAACTCAAATTCAGGCCTTTTGATTTTACCGTCCATCTTTGGGAAAAATAGCATAATGATAATCAAGGCTAAAACGTTAATCAAAAAGAGCCATACGTTTACAATTGGATATCCATATCTTATAGATATATAAGTGGAGATTGACAGTCCAAGTATTGTTCCTGATGAAACCCCTAAGATTACCCTGTTTGTATTTTTTAGAGATATTTCAGACATTATGGTTAAGGCTATGCTTATTACTGAAGAATAGAAGAATGCAGGGATTACCCTAGCGATCAATGCCAAATAAAAATTGCTTATGAAAATCTGTGAAAAACTTGATATTGAAAAGATAATGAGCGATATGACAAAAAATTTCTTCCTTTCAAATTTTGAAATGTATTGTGGTAGGAATAAACCGGTAATGGCTAGGATAAAAGCAAACAAACCGACAAACAAGCTTGCATATAAAAATGGCACATGGTAATACGCGCCGATTTCAGGTATCACTCCAGATATGCTGAGGAAAGTAGACGTTGAAAACGCCATAATGAACAATGACAATATCAATAATCTAGTTTTCCTTTCCATATTTAAATTATTTATTTTATCCAATATAATGCTTACGATAGGAATGCTTATTTGCCATTTAGGTTATTTTTTTGAAACAGTTTAATGATTGTAGGATATATCAATATTATAAATACCATTACAATGAATGTTTGAAGGAAATTTCCTAATGCGCCATTTCCCATCAGTGGACAGATAACATTTATAATGAACTCCAATGAGATAAAGCCAAATATGCATCTTGCAGCTTTTGCTTCCATGGTTCCGTCAGTTGCAAATTTGATGAATCTTCTCTCGATTGGCCAGCTTATGAATGTACCCACGGAAATTCCCGCATTTCTAAAAGTGTCTATTGTCAGGACTGCCGGATCAACTATCAATCTGCCTGCAGAGTCATAGTCAAGAGGATATGATTTTGTCAATGCAAAGGCAACAATCATGATTGAAATTATTATCCCAACAACTGAAATGATGATGTCAAGGTTTGGCATTTCGTCAAGACTATCGAAGAGTTTGGAAAATATTATAAGTACAATCAATGTGAAGAGAAAGCCGAAAATTACATCCAAAACTGAATGTACTCCCAGATAGTTGCGGCTAAATGCAACAAGTATCAAGGAAACGATTAAAGCAATATTTAAGTATTTGCCGAATTTGCCCCTTAAGGCGGCCCCTCCGAATAATACTGTGGCGGTGGTTACATGTCCGCTTGGAAATGAATATCCGGTAGCCGTTGCAATTGCTTCGGATACAGGTTTGATTCTTGAATCAAGTATCCATGGGCGATATACGCATGCGACAACCTTGGCAAGACCGTTCACCAGCTCCCCACCGGCCTGGCCTAGAAGAAGATATTCTCCTAATTTCTTATCCAGGCACCAATAGACTATTGCTATTAGGATTGTTGCAGTAAGGGTTTCTCCGAAAATGGAACACGCTACAAAAAATGAGTTAAAGGCTCCATGGGCTATCTGGTCTCTAAAAAACTGTATTAACAATAATGGGTCAATCAAGATATTAATTTTCATCACCTGTTATTTGATAATATTTTAATTCAATTATATAAACTATATGCAAATGCAAAGTCCTGAATTAAGAAATATTTTTTAACTAAAAGAATTTAAGATATTAATAACAACATAATTTAAGTTGATAACATGAACATTCTTATATCTAATGATGACGGTGTTTTCGCACCAGGGATTTTGGCTGCAAAACAGGCTGTAGATGACTTGGCTGACGTTACTGTTGTAGCCCCAGATAAGAATAACAGCAGTGTTGGCCGACGGATATCACTATTCAAGCATCTGAAACTTGACCTTTGTGAGCTTGAGGACGGAAGTCCAGCATATTCAGTTTCAGGAAGTCCTGCAGACGCGGTGATTGTCGGTGCAGATTACGTAATGGATGAAAAGCCAGATTTGGTCATAACAGGAATAAATTCTGGCGTTAACATAAGCTGTGACATCACCACTTCAGGAACAGTCTGTGCGGCATTGGAGGCAGTTAGCCTGGGAATTCCCGCCATTGCAGTTTCCTTATTTGTGGATCCCAAAACTGCCTATAAACAGGATGAAAACGGCGAATGGTACGTGGAATATGATTTCACATTAACAAAGAAAGTGTTGCATGATTTGGTTTCAAGGATAATTGATGAAGGTTTTCCTGAAGGCGTTGACCTGTTTAACCTGAATGTGCCGTCAAACTATGAATCTGAAGAAGTTAAAATTACCAGCCTGTCACATAAGATGCTTGATAAGGATGTCATTGACAATACAAATATTGAAAAAAGGGAATTGTTCAACTATCCTTTGGATGAAAACCAAAGCAGTGATGATTTAATCATGATTACATCTAATCTGGTTCAGGAATATGAGGAAGGCAGTGACGGACATGCTCTAATTGTCGAAAAAAGGCCAAGCCTAACACCCCTAAATGTCAATATGACAAGTCAAGAGTTAAAGGATTGGTGAAAAATAATTTTTATACATTTCACTAAAAAACAGAGCAAAAGAGCTTTTTTGAATAACTTTTATATATTTTCTTATTCAAAATTTTAAATAATGTTAAAGAAAATTTATGTTGCTTTTTTGATACTGGCTGTAATGCTCTTTTCCATTAATATGGTTTGTGCCGGAAATTTCACAGATTTAAGTCAGCAAATCAGTGATAATGGTCATGTTATTCTAAATGAAGACATTGTGTTAAATCAGAATGCCTCCAATGAGGAAAACGTCTACAAGGAAGGAATTTCAATCAATAATATGGAAATTGATATTGATGGGAACAATCATGCCATTTATGGAAAGGATTCAAATTCAAATCAAGTCAGAATCTTCAATATTATAAAAAGCAATGTAACTTTATCAAACATGATAATCTCTTCAGCTGCTTTTAAAGGCTCTGGAGGAGCTATTTTTTTAGATGCCGATTCTAATTTAATCTTAAAGAACGTAACATTTAAGGATAATTCCGCTTATGGGATATATGGTGAAGGGGGAGCAATATATTCAAAAGGCTATATTTTCATTTATGACTGCAAATTTGAAAACAATTCCGCAACAGGCGCTGCGGGTGCCGTTTATTCAAGTTCAGTATCCTACATAAATAATTCTAAATTTGTAAGCAATAATGCTAACTGGTATGGGGGAGGAGTTTTTTCAAGTTATCTGATGGAACTCTGCTCATGTTCTTTTGAAAATAATAGTGCATACAGCGGAGCTGTGCTACATTATACACTACAATATGATAATATAATCGACCACATTGAATTTAATGATTGCAATTTTATCAATAATGCCGCTAATGAGGGCGGTGTGGCATCCACTTCTTCATTTAGAAACATAATATTCAACCGATGCAATTTCACAGGAAATCATGCAAATAGGGGAGGAGTATTTTATAAATGTTCTTTATCAAGAACATTTGCTCGCGAATGCATATTTGAAGACAACTCCGCTAAGGTTGGAGCGCTTTTCTATGAAGATTCTTTTGATGGAGACGATTATGAGATATTAGGTTTCTTTGCACTAGAGGATAGTGTTTTGAAAAATAATCATGTATCAGACAAGGCATCCGTATTCTATGGAAAATCAAGTAATTTCTGGGTAAACAATACCATATTCGATAATAATGCAAATAAGGCAATCTATAACGGTAAAGGAAATATCAGCGTAATGAATTCCATAATTTCAAATTACGGATCAGATTTCATCACCCAATTTTTAGGCGGAAACATAACCCTTGTAAATAACACATGGGACGTTTCCAATCCCAATTATGATGAAATCATGAGGATTACCGGCAACTCAAATGTATTCAATGAAAAAAATTACACAGAATCAATACTCGATTTGAATGTTGACTCCGTTAAACGTGCCTATTATACTAATATGGATTTGGACTGCTGTTCTATTTATGTCCGCATAAACGAAACTGATTTTGCAATAGCCCACAGGCGTGATGGTGGTATAAATAATTTCACACAGTTCATTGAACACGATGAGGATTATATCAAATATTTCAAACCAACTGCCGAATATTTCTTCTTGACCAAGATCTATACAAATGGTTGGGTCATTGGAACAGGCGGTTGGGATGATGCAGTTTACAATGAAAAGATAGAGGCAATTGCAAGCGATATGGTTAAAAATGAATACATAGACCCTGATGCATTGCAACTGATTTATGAAATAAAAGAGAGTGTTGACTGCGGACATCTGCTTATTGTTGCCCCTAATGGGACTTATGGGAATGTGATGTATCACATTAACAATGACAATAAATCCTTTTATGAAATAGGTGTTTTAGGTGATAACAGCTTCATCGTTTCTCCAAACGGTCCTGATTACAGGCGCCAAGGCTCTTTGGATAACCTGACAAATCCTGTTGAGACATGCGTTTATTTAGCTTCAAATGATGAGTATGGCTATTTGAGGCATTGCATTCAGGTTCATCACATCAAGTTAAGCGATAACGGATTTTCAGATTCAGTATATCTTTCCAATGAGGACGGTCACTTAATAAACCAAAGCAATGCATTGTTTGCCGATTACTTCTGGTTTAAAGAAAATTTCACTGCTCCGGAGGACATACCGATATGCCTTGATTACATGTATATTGGAACTTTTTACGATTTAAACAGGACAGTTGTTTCACAAAACGCTACCCGAGGTTATAACAGTGACTATGTATTCACAGCCCAATTATTGAATCGTGATGGTGATGCATTGGTAAATACAGCTGTAAATGTTAGCGTCAATGGAAAATCCTCAGAATATGTTACAGACGATAATGGAATTATAGAGATTCCTTTCACTAAATTGACCACTTCCCAGAATATCGTATTTACAAATCCCGCTACAGGCGAGGTAGTTGAAAATTTAATTGAAGTCGTTCCAAGATTGGTTGGATACGATGTAGTTATGGATTATAACGATGGATTCAAGTATCAGGTGAAAGCCTTTGATGATTCTGGAAATCCTGCAGGTGAAAATCAGGTCGTAACAATCAGGCTTGACAAAAAAACCTATGAAATCACAACAGACTCTGAAGGTTTGGCCACTTTCACAATTCCAAATACATTAATGCCTGGAACATATACTTTGGAAGCGACTTATGCCGGTCAAACAATTAACAATACCATTGAAGTTAAAAAATCAGGCCAAACATATGATAATGAGCCTGAAAAACCGTCATATGAATCAGGCAAAAACTGGGCATTTGGTGATAAAACAGATTCATTCAATCATAATGTCAAATTAGTCAAAAACAGTATTGGTAACGATTTAAAAGGCATTTATGAAAATCTTGATTTTGGAATAATCTTCTTTTTGGAATTGCTTTGCATATGCTCAACAGGTCCAGTATTATATTTATGCGGTTTTGGTGTTTTTTCATTGCTATTTATGTTGATGGCTTTTTTCATTTAATGCCTTAAAATTAGATAATTATTATTTCTGAGCGACTGCACAAATCCAGCTTGCATCTTCTCCAGTAAATGAATCTTTAGACTCTTTAATGTATATTTTTATATTGGAAAATCCCGCTTCTTGCAAATGTTCTTCCAATTGATTTTCAGAATATATGTTCATATCCAGCAGTTCAATCAGTTCCTTTTGACGTTCGTCATTTTCTTTTGGAAGGGCTTCATTGGCTATGAATATTTTCCCATTGTCTTTTAGGACTCTTCGAACTTCCTTCAAATCATTAGTGAAATCAGGCCAGAAGTAGACTGTTTCAAATGCGGTCACGATATTGAAACTGTTGTCGTCGAATGGCATCTCGGAAACTGACCCCTGAATAATTTCACATCTGCCTTCGCAAATTGCACTTTCATTCAACAAAGTTGATTTTTCGCAGGCCACTTTTGAATAATCTAGACCATATACCTTATTGTCAGTAATATGACAGAACCTATCTACATTAACTCCCCCACCACAGCCAATATCTAGGATAATGTCAGTGCCGGATATTTTTAAATGCTTCAGACTCCACTTGGCCAATTTCTCATGATTGACATTCATCTTTTCTATTAGTCTATCACCCAATTCGCCTTGGGGGTTTCTGGCATTGATTAATAATTCAGGTTCCTCTATGATTTTAATATCTTTAAGATTCATTGTTTTATCTCAAAATTTTTCATATTGTATAGTCTGATAGCGGGTAAGTTTTCACATTTGACATTTAGATATTTTAAATTAGATTATAAGGTTATCTGGCATCAGGATTGGTTTTGATTCTGATGAGAACAAATGGTATTGCTAAAATCATCATAATCATAGACCCATAGAATATGTATACTATATCAATAATATCAATAATTGCGCTGCCGATCATGGTTCCTATAAAAATTGACAAATTGCACATCAATAGGAAAATACCGTTGGCAAATTCAGGTGATTCGCGGGCGGATGATGTGACCCAATATTGTGTAACTGTATATGCGGACCCGTCAAACAGTGAGAAAATCAGTAATGTACAAAATTCATAAAAGGGGTATCTGGCAAAAAATCCTACAATAAACATCACTACTGTAAAGCCTATAGGATAGAACAGAACTGCTAAATTACCGTTCTGATTAACTAAATGTCCGGAAAGTACTGTTCCGACCATGGACAATAATCCCATTATGAATAAGGTGGTGAATACCATTCCAGCATCCATATGAGTTACCTGGTCTAAGAAGGTCGGGATATAGTTGTAGGTGATACTTATGCCAACCACCATAAAGAATACAAACAGTATGGAATATAAAAATAATTTGGATTTGGCATGGCTTATTTGCAGGGATACAGGTTCCTTGTTTCCCTCAAATTTAGGAATAAACAATACTGTTGCAATAATGGCAATAATGTCTATCAAAACAAACCACAGCATGCAAATTTGATATCCGTAGGCAAGCCCTAAATAGGAAGTGACCGAAAGGCCCAATATGCTTCCGGCAGAAATACCTAAAACAACCCTGTTTGTATAGTCAGGATTGATTTTGCCGACAATTGTCAGGGAAGCACTAACCGCTATAGGATATAATATTGCAGGAATTATTCTAAAAATCAAAGCAGCATAATAATTTGTCATGAACAGTTGGGCTAAATTACAGATAGCCGTAATAACTAATATGGACAGTATGACCTTTTTCTTTTCATATTTGGAAAAAAGTGCAGGTGTTATTAAACTTGAAATTCCCAATGATCCCGCAAAAATACTAGCATAAAGGCTAGCCCAGTAAATTGAAACGTTGAAATACAGTTGTATGACTGTGATTATTCCAACCAAGCTTAATAATGTGGACATTGCAAAACACACAATTGACAATGACCATACTGTTTTTTCAGACATCAATAAAAAATTCTATTGTCAATATGATATAAATTTTATGTTACATCAAAAAATTTTGTTTTGAATCTTTTCAATTGAAAAATAAGTGGAAAAAAATTTTAAAATCAGTGGGTTAGTGTCCCACCATCAATTTTTAAAAAAATAAAATAAAGGACCGTAGTCCTATTTCCATGGGTCGTAGTATATCAATCGGTCATATTCATCGGGAGGAGCTATATTTTCAACAATATGATAGTAGTCTATCACCACAAAATAAAGCCACCAGGCTTCACGCTCACTAATTCCCAATTCATGCATAAAGATTTCTACAGAACCCTCATCATTGAAGTTCATAATAACTTCGCCGGCAAAATAATACAGGTCATGTTCAACCCAGGCGTTATTATCTTCATCATAATATGCATGTTCGTAAACATTATATGGTTTTTTGTCATCTGTAAGGAAATTTTCTATACCATATTCCTCAAGATCATATGGAAATTCATCATCTGCAGAACTATTCTCTGCACAGGATTCATTGACATCATTTTGTGCTGTAGCGTTCGCAGGAGAATTATCAATACCATTTTGCTCAATATCATAAGGCGCTGTATCATTTGCAGTACAATTATCTACATCACATGCAGATACGCCTGCTATGCCCATAAAGGCAATTAGTACCAAACATATAGTTAATATTATTTTATTCATTTCTTTTCACCTTTGATGATTAGTTAGATCGGTCACTTTGCTTTCTTTTGTGGTCTAATTATTTTTTTTATTGTAGTTATATACCGTATTTCTATTGAATATCATTGAATTCGTCTACGGCAAATCGAATTTTTAAATCATCACTGAAATATTTTTAATCGGGCATTAAAACAGTTAGGATGCATTCATAATATTGCTATCCTATCTATCTTTCAGTCCTTCAAGAATTACGTACTGTGTGTACTTTAACTTGACAACCATACATGGGAGAACATCATATATAAATGTTTCCGAATGCAAGTGCTTACTTTCATTATTTAAAGATTGTATAATGCTTAATTTCATAATTAAAAAATTATTAATTGAAAATATTATCAATAAATGAATTTCAGTTTATTTAAAGCAAAAAAATGAAATATATTTCAAAAAATATAACACGAAAAATGAAATCAATATTTTGAAAATCAAATGAAAAATCTAAGTTGGTCTCTCTGCCAAACGATTAATATTTGAACAAAAAACTAATTTTACATATGTTTTAAAGCGTTAGGAGAACATTTGAATATTTATATTGAAAACATTCACTTCAAACTTAAACAATGAAACTCTAATTATAAATAAAATAATATTAATAACAATTAACACACATAATATATATTAATAATATTGTAGAGGGGGTTAAAAACATGGAAACTAAAATTATAATCATAATAAGTATTCTAATTGTAATTATATGTCTATTAGCAGGAATTCTCTTTATAACATTGCAAGAGCCAGTAGATTATGAAAGAATTGAGATTACACCAAACGGAACAACCATAGAAATTCCTACCGAAAAAGCAAAATTTGAAGGTGAAATGAATGATACAGGCGCTAAAATGTGGTCTTTCAAACAAGGAAGTTTGATAACATATAATAGTGAAGAAGCGGCAAATGCTAAAGGAATATCCGCATTAAGTGGAGCTTATGGTATTAAATCCATTGAAGATGTTGTTTTAACTCATTTTGAAAAATGTGAAAAAATTGATGGATTTACTGTTTATACACTAGATGGCGGAAAATTAGGTATGAATAACAGAAATACAATGTATTGCATAATTATAGGAAATGATACAACCCACGACAATATCGTTATAACAGTTGATAATAAAGATATGGCATTATATATGGCAAAATCAGTACAATACAAAGCTCCATATTCAAATACCCTAAATAACGTTACTAACAACATTAATAATTCTAATAATAATTCTAATTTAGTAAGATTTGTTTGGGATGATGGAACAGTTGAATATTTCCCTCCAGGCACTATTTTAAACCTTCCTGATGGTAATGATTATCGTCTAAATGCTGATGGAAGTCTAACAAAACTACCAACTAGTCATTCTAGTTCACCTAGCTCTAATGACAATGGTAAACCTGAAATTACTATTGAAACAACTGATATTCCTCAATACGATAATATTCAGGAGGTTTATGATACGGGCGGTTATAGTTCTGATAGCAGCCATATAGAAACAACCTCAGGTTAATATTCCACATATTAACCTTTTAAAGATTTTTTAAAAAAAGAATAATTTATATTCAAATGATTAAAATTCTTTTTTGATTAATTTTAATATTCTAATCAGATGTAAAAAAAAGTTTCTAATAAAAATTGTATTTGAAAATTAAAGATGTCAAATATGATTTTAGCACAAATAATATATTGGCTCTAAAAAACACATTACTAAAAGGTGCTTACCAGTAATCATTTAAAAATGTATGGAGGTGTTTATTTTACTATTTTCAAAACACCATGTATCCATTCATCTATTCATACTGCTAATGGTTCAAGATTATTCAACTTATTAAACTCTTTCAAAATATTCAAATAAGAATTGAAATCACCATTAGTGGTAAAATCTTCCTCAATATAAACAAGATACTCTACACCATCAATCTTAACCTTTTCCTGAACACCACAAAAATCACCTTTAGTATCCACATATTTATAGATATTTCCATCTAACTTTTCAACAATTAAACCATTACCATTTTGAAAAGCGTCTTTATTAAATTCCATTTCATCAACAGTTAAATACATGTTATTATTTTCTGTTTTTTCAGACATTCCTGCAATGAAATCTTCAAAACCTGATGGTGCTTTGAGAAAATCAACATTTGCAGAATATGTTGCTCCCATTACCAAAAATAGTAATGTGATTGTAATTATTATTTCTTTAATTTTCATTTTTCCCACCTTATTTATAATCTATATTGTTAATTATGTGAGTGCATTGTTTTAGAAGTTAATGTAATTTTTGTTTTGAATATTTGCCTTGAAAACTTCTAACTAATATTATTTTTTTAACTTAACCAGTCAATTTCATCATAATCCAAAATTTCTACTTGAGCATCATTTTCATAGATTGCTCCATATTCACAAGCAATGAATTTTTTAATTGCTTGCTCACGATTGGTTATTGGAATTTTTTCACCATGCCTACCTTTTTTATAGAAAATAGGTTTCTCGGTTGTCATCAAAGTTTTTAAACAACTTTCAAAACTCATTTTTATCACCACCATATATCTTCGGTTATTTGCGAACACCATCACAATATCCAGTAGGTTTAAATGTGAACCCTAATTTTAGGAAATGTTTTTTGTTTTGAATAATCGTATTGAAAACATTCATTTAAAACTTATTTAATTTTTTCATACTCGACGGTTTCGATTTTCTTCACTTTCATAAGATCAGCATCATCATAACCTTGAATTATATTTGAGTATAACAGTCCCAGGGAGTAATTGGCTATACTTTCCAGTATCGGAATAACGATACAGATATAAACTAGAAAACCAACATAAGGAATCGCTATTACAAATGATGAAACAAAAGTAACGACATTCAACAGTATTGCCATCACGATTAACCATTTAATTATGTTAAGAATACCTATTCTTCTGATATCCTCTATTACTTTATTGATCCTTAAGGCTTCATGTAAACTGTTAAAGTAAGCTAATCTGGCTTTTGCAAAGAATAATAAACATTCAAATATGAGGTATACAATAAAAATAAGCACCAGCAGAAGCCCAACAGCTGCTAAAAACTCAGGTATCCTAAAGTTATAAATCAGATCTCTGATTGCAGGCCCTATTGTTTTTAAAGCAAGTAAAAATAGAGCAGCCGGAACAATCATGTAGACTATTCTTAAGGATAATACTCTGATTGAATCATATATGTTATTCACTAAATTGAAAGAAGGCATCATTGCTGATTGACTTGAACCCATCTTGACAATTGATAAAAAATATCCCGGCACAAGCAATATAAATAAGAAAAATGCGATTACTCCAATTGCTACAATATAATCATTATCTGATATTATGCCGATTGGAATGACAGCAATCAGAATAAAAAACAGGAAAATTATAGGCAATTTTTTAATATTTCTGAATGGATATTTGAAGGAATTTGTAACTAATTTTGTTAAATCCATAATAAAACTCCCCTATGTTGAATATTGAATTTTTTTTGATTAAATTGTTCATTTATAATGCTATTAATGCTTTTGAATTTTGTACTTGAAACATTCATTTAAGACAATAAAATTCTATATCAGTATTATTTTTACTTACTTAAAAAGCTTTTGTTAAAATCATTTTATCTAAAGATATTTTTGAAGACTTTGGACTAGATCAAATGAAAAGTTAAATGATGATATGTTATTTTCTTTTTTGTTGGAATCGATGATATCCCGTTACTTTAAGCTTATCCCCCTATAAGCAAGGATACAATCAAGAGTGCAATGAGTTTTGAATATTTAAATGAAAACATTCGCTTCAAACATTAATCAACTTTTTAATTTTTTATTATATTCTTTTTTTTCAAGAGTTATCTTGTATAATTTTTATTTCACTGTTTTTTCCTGGATGAGATTTCTTCGATTGTTTCCATAATTGCTTTTGTGTTAATTATTATCTTTGAAACTATATTTGAATTTGGTGTAAAAAACATTTTACTTATTGAAAACATAAAAGCATAATTTAATAAGTAGTATATATAAAAAGAATGAATAAAGTATATTTGGAAGTGATTTGAATGGGTTTACTAGATAGTTTAAGAAAACCAAAATGGCAAAGTAAAGACTGGAAAAAAAGATTAGAAGCTGTTAAAGAATTGGATGACCAAGAAATATTGATAGATCTTGCTCAAAATGATCCTGATAAGGATGTTCGTGCAGCAGCTGTTAAAAAAGTCAATGATAAATCAGTTTTACTTTCCATCACTGAAAATGATCCTGATCAGGATGTTCGTGAAGCAGCTGTTAAAAGGTTAGCGATGAGTATGTTTAATTAATGTTTTGAATATTTACAATGAAAACATTCACTTCAAACACTATTTGAATATGGGTATTTAGCAAATTTAACTCATGAAGGTGTTAGCAATTATTTGGTAGGGGAAGAAAATCATATTAATTTTAATGATGCGAAGTTAGTAATATATCCAGGGGATGAATTAGTAGCAACACATACCCACTTGAGTAAAGTCCCTTTTAATTATAAAGATATAAAGACCTTTTTTAAGAATGGTTCGGAGGTGTATATGAAATATTTAGTAGTTCATACACCCGAGGATATTTTCATCGCAGAATTTACTGAAAATTCTTTTAAAAATAAAGAAGAAATCATTCAAACCTCTAAAGAAGATTATAAAGATATGATGAGTAGAAATATTAAATTTCAAAGTGATGCATTTGCTGCTGAGGCTCTTTGGGATAATTATTTAAAGAATGAAGTACTAAATAAATATGTAGAATTTAGGAGAATTCGAAAATGAAAAAAGATAACCAAAAAATAATACCTCCTAAAGAATTAGGAATTCACTTTGATGATCGGAAAGTTTATGAATTAGATAAAAAACTTTTCAAAGGTGAAATCACTTTTGAGGAATATTGTCAGGCTATTGATCAAGCTTGAATTACATTATTAATTTTTTTTATTCTTATTTGTATTTTGTGGGTCACCAACATAACACATATTAATGTTGAGGTGGCCTTTTTTAATAAGACTTTTTTTAAATAAGTTCCAGGAAGTGTTAGCTCATGCTATCTACAATACTATTTGTTTTAAAACAATTACTGCCTTTGGTTTTGAATATTTACAATGAAAACATTCACTTCAAACGAAATGACTATAATGTCTTTGTCTTAATATGGAATGATTTGAAAAACCACATTCTCCAAGTACAATGCACTTTCATTAATTCATTCTTCCCACTATCATCAGTGACAGTGAACTTAGTTTCATATTTCAAAGGCAATAATTGTTTTAAAACAAATAGTATTGTGGATAGCATGAGCTAACACTTCCTGGAACTTATTTAAAAAAAGTCTATTAAAAAAGGCCACCTCAACAGTAATATGTGTTATGTTGGTGACCCACAAAATACAAATAAGAATAAAAAAAAGTTATAATTTAGATTCATCAATAGGAATAGGATTATCATGAGTACCAAAAAAATCCGGTAATTGGTCTAATCGAATGCAAAATTGTTCTTTCCATTCATTATATTTTTTAGGATCTTCTTGCCACAATTTTTTCACATGAGCTTTTTGTTCTTCATAAGATAACTCTTCCATTTCCATAACTTCAGCAAGATTGCCCCAATCCCCATAACCATATTCTCCATCAAGATCAGCAATCATTAACAATACACCCTTCAGATTGTATAAAAAAACAAAATAATTCTCTACAGTTATTTATTATAAGATTTAATATATATATTTAACTTCAAATCATATAAACATTACTTCCATATCATACTTATCTAATACAGTTTGGTATTGTTTAAAATACCTCTCAATATCATCATTAATCATAGAATTAATGTTATTGACATGAGCAACATTATTTCTATCATATTTATGCCCATATTTTTCTTTAAAATCATTAAGCATACCTTTTTTAATTTGCAATACCTCCTTTTCGATATCATCGAAATTATTTTTATTGTTTTTAATACCATTATTCTTAACAATGAATGTTCCTAACTCATTTGTTGTTACACCATATTTAGTTTTGAATATTTACAATGAAAACATTCACTTCAAACTATATGGGTATGGAGATTATGTGAATTATATCCGTATTCCAAAAGGTACAAAAATTCTTTACATTGAAGGAGCCACACTTACACAAAATGAATTTGAAGTGTTGTTGCCCCCTGATATTGAATTACATTTAGTGGATGAAGTTTCTGATAAATTATTGAAGTGGACATTATAATTAAATATATATACTGAGGATAACAAATTATATATAAAGGAGGATAACAAATGCAATTAAGGTCATTAATTCGTGATGAGGAATTTTTGGAAAATGTACCTCAAACTTTGATGAATGAATTAATTTCAATCAAAGATCTTATTCCAATTAGGATATCATCAATGGTTATGGATTATTGTTTTGAGTTCAATTTAAGAAGGGTGCTTGTTATTGAGAATAATAAGTACTTAAAAGAGAATTTCCAAAATGAAAGAATAGCTTGTAGGAAGTTATCTCCTATAGAATCTAGGGAGTATAGCAATGAACTTGCATTAGATTTTATTAGAAAATATCCTCAATTTAAACCTATAATCAGTCATGTTAGAATTAGGGATGAAAATTTTAATATAATTGAGGAGATTCCTATTGATCAGTATTTAGCTGAAAATTAATTTTTTATTTATTCTCATTTGTATTTTGTGGGCCACCAACATAACACATATTAATGTTGAGGTGGCCTTTTTTAATAGACTTTTTTTTTAAATAAGTTCCAAGAGGTGTTAGCTTATGCTATCTACAATACTATTTGTTTTAAAACAATTATTGCCTTTGAAATATGAAACCAAGTTCACTGTCACTGATGATAGTGGGAAGAATGAATTAATGAAAGTGCATTGTACTTGGAGAATGTGGTTTTTCAAATCATTCCATATTAAGACAAAGACATTATAGTCATTTCGCTACTTTTTTCCACCTGAACATTGGTTTTGAATATTTACAATGAAAACATTCACTTCAAACACTATAAATTTTTCCTTTAAATAGCTATTTAACACTTTAATATTTATCCTTTAAAAAACTTTGTGAGGACATCGTTTTCACCCCCAAATATGAGGGTGTTTTCCTCAAAATCTAAGAATCCAAGGCCAACTTCAAGGGTTATTTTCACCAATTTTGAGGACATGAATTTTCAAGCCAAAAACCCCCTAGTTTTCCTCACCATCGAAGGTAAAATCCATTGAATTTTTTACCCTTCAGCAACACATGAACCAAATCCTCACTTTGCTTTTGAATCAAATCCGAATAGCTGACAGCTTCATCTTCATATGTTATTGTTGAGTAGATTTTGCCCAATATCTTTTCAACGATTAGTTTTCTGGCTTCCAGTTTAATTGTATTGTTTCGCCTATCCATATCATCAACCGTAATTCTTTTTTTATTTAGTAAGCCAATCACAGTTTTATCTACAATCTGCTGTCTGAACGGCTCTATTAAATCAAATGTCAGACTGGTTCTACCATACATATCAAAGTGCAGAAAGCCGCAGTATGGATCCAAGCCGTTTACAAGAATGCTTTTTGTTATTTCACTTGCAAGTATTGCATAACCGTAATTCAGCATTGAATTCATTAAATCTGTCGGCTTTTTTGTGCGGGAATCAAATCCGATTTCACAAGGAATGAAATATTTGACTCCAGACCAGTATTCATTTGATGCCTTTCCTTCCAGACCCATTATTCTCATTCTGATGTCTTCATTGTTTCCCTTAAAATTCAGTTCTGAAAGTTGGCTGATGCATTCATCGATTTTTGACCTGTGATTGAATACTCTTTTCAGCTGTTTGTTTTTGTTCAATGTTGTTAATGTCGCTTTCTGATTTTTCATTTTTGAAATGATCAGTTCCTTTGAAATCCTAAGGCCTAACTTGTTTTCGCTTAATTTGTATTGCTCCTTTTTAAGGGCTACATTTCGCCAATCGGGAGATTCCAATGTATAGGTAAGTTGGCCTCGTGGACTGATAGCAATCAGTTTAATGTTGTTTTCTGCTATCAGATTCAGCGCATCAAAGGTCACATATCCTTTTCCTATAACTGTAATGTCCGTTACTGTGCTTGCCTTGATGGAATCAAGGATTTCATCCTTTTCATGTATGACAATCTGATTGTCTTTCTTATGTATGGACTTGTTGTATCCGTCAATTATTAGTTTCATCTCAATACACCCTGTATAAATCGCTTTTGAATTTTATTTCCCTTCCGCAATTCTCTTTTTTCAAATAGCAATTTTGGCAAATTGGAATTACCAGAACACTATCTTTTTCCTTGATGATTTCATCAATACTTTTCACTAACGTCTCACGTTCACTATTCTCCAGTTCTCCTGCATATAATGAACCTTGAATCTTTCTAAGTCCAAAATGCTGAAGGATTCTTTCAATCTTTTCTTGGTTTGTTTTGAATTTGCAATCAAAGCTGGCTATCATATACATGAACTTATTTATATTATTCTTTCAGATTAAGTTTTATTTCTTAAAAAGATAACTATAAATACTATGTTTTTTTCAAAACAATTATTCATAGCTACAACAATTTTTTAAAGCTATTACAATTAAGTTAAACTTAAATAAGATGAATACAATAGAAACAATTAAAATTCAAGCAGTCCTGTGGTGAATCAAATGGCCAGTATAGATGATATTGAATTGATAATTAGGGATTTGGTTAGAATTAATGAAACGTTAGTAACGAATTTGACTCAAAGCTGCTTTGCAGTGACTGGGAAAATACTGTGAATACATTAAATGAGTTAAGTGACGAGAAAAAGGAATTGATGGAATCCTTGGAAAAATCAGTCAATGAATTTTTCAACATAAACCAGAATCTCATTAACAGAAAACTCAAGATAACTTCATTTTCACTAATTCCCTCATTTATCAACTATGAATTCAAATTCAATATACCGAGGACAGTGAATAAGTCATCAAGAGAATATTTCTGCTATAAATCATTAATGGATAGGCTAGTTAAGGAATATGATGTTATAACACTTAAAAAGGATGGTTATTATATTTTAGACATCACACGATGCTTGAACATTAAAAAATTATTTGAGGTGAAAAAATGAGCGGAATAAATACAATGGAATTCATGAGATTTTTTGTAGAACAGGGTCATACTTTTCAAATTGCATTGATGGGAAATGGGGACGTTGTTGAAGAGTTCATAGAAGTAAACAAGGATAATTTTGAGGAATATGCAAAAAGAATTAAGGAAAAAACATGAAATGGTATGAACTAGTATGATTAATCATAATAGTATTTATATATAACTAGAAATATAAATAAATATAGTTATTATTTGAGGAGGACAGGTAATGAACGATTTACAAAAGAGATATATCAGAAATCAAATCTTAACAATGCCAATGAAAGTAAATCAAGAGTTAACACATAAGAACAAAAAATTCAATCAACGTTCAGATTATGATAATATTATTAGGTATATTGATAATTTTCTAGATGGAGAAGGCATGAACAGATTTCTTGTTTTGCCGGGATTGCGTGATGTTGGAAAAACGACAATACTATTTCAGGCATATGAATATCTTCTAATGGAAAAAAACATTAACCAACAGAATATTCTGTATCTTTCTTGTGATCGGTTAAAAAGAACTGGAGAGGCAAATATTTTTGATGTAGTTAATTATTATTGTAAAACATTCCATAACTCAATCTTTGAAACATTATCGGAACCAGTTTTTATTCTCATTGATGAAGCGCAGTATGACAAGGAATGGGCTTTAAATGGGAAATTGATATTTGATGGATCTAAAAATATTTTCATGATTTTCAGCGGTTCATCTGCATTAAAGCTTTCCAATAATCCGGATGCTGCAAGAAGATTATTAAATATTCCAATTTACACCTTAACATATTCACAACATTTAAAACTGAAATATGGAAATTTTAAAAATGACATTTCTGATTCAATAATTCAGATGATTTTTGATGGTGAAACACAAAACAGTGCAGAAATAGAGAGAAGAATGATTAATATCTATTCAAATTTCCAAAACTTTGATGTATCTGAATGGAAGAATTTCCTACAATTTGGAGGCTTTCCTTCATCATTCTATCAAAATACCAATGATATAAATAAAAAAATTGTTAATATGGTAGAAAAAGTTGTAATGACTGATATGAACAATATTGAAGGCATTAACGGCAATACACATAATCTTGCTTTTCAAATTTTGAATTATTTGGCTTTTCAAAATCCTGGTGAAGTCTCAATAGGTTCCCTGTCAAATCTCTTTGATGCAAAAAAGCAATTAGTCACTAAAGTATTGAATATTCTTGAAAAAACACAGCTGATATTTCATATTGGACCATTTACTTCATCAGTAAAGAGAACAACAAAGCCTAATGAATATTTTTTTGCTACACCCAGTTTGAAACACAATCTTGCTTTAGATGTAGGCAATGCCCTACTTGAAGATGAACCGGCATATTTCGGAAAGCTACTGGAAAATTATGTAGCTTCAAGTTTCCATGATTTAGACAATAAGAGCACCATCTCGTATAAAACATATTATGATGACAGCAAGAGGAAAAGCAGTGATAAAAACGTTGATTTTATTGTTCAAAGGGGATTAGAAAAGCCTATTCCGATTGAGGTAAGCTGCGGTGATAAGGATAAAAGTCAAATTAAGCGTGCAATTAATGCATATAACTCCTCTCATGGAATAATCATCTCAAACACTACGTCAAATATTGTCAAAACTGATAATATTATATGCATTCCTCCTGAAATATTTGCTTTCATGTAGATTAAAGGCATTGTGTCAACTCATGATGATGTACTTTTAAATGTCAACTTTGATTTAATTTTCATGGGTTACATTGATAAATCTATAATGCATAAGATCAGTGTAAGAACACTTAAAGTAATGCAATATAATTTATCACGCAGATGAAAGATATTTTTTTAAAATATTTTTCATCTGTCATCATATACCTATATTTTTTTATAATTGAGGATTACTAATTTTTTTGTATATTTTTTTTATGAAGTAAATTGTCATTAAGTTTCAAATCCAAAATTTTTATTACTTTTAACATATATTAATATTACAAATTCAAAAATTGGCGAAATCACCATATTTCAACCAACTGATGTATATGTTCTACTACACTTTCTACACTTCCCAACAAACTCCCAAATTATCGAAATTTTATATATAAAGTAAACGTATATTTTATGTAATAATATACATTAATAGAGAAAAGATACGAAGTCTTTATATACTAAAAAAATCAATAGTAAAACAAGGGTTAGGTATTAAAAATTTAGGGGGCAAAAAGCTTATGATTGAAGTTGATGAGCTAACGGACTACCTAGATGAATACTTGGAAGAAAAGCAAGAGGTAAAAAACTTAACTGATGAAACAATACGCAAACAAACATTCAACATATCCAAATTCATAGAATACCTGGAAAATGAGGGAGTGGATGAATTAAACAGCACCAACGTTAAAAAGCAACTGAGGCATTATCGTAGATACTGTTTAAAACAGCGTGGAAATAAGAGAACCACAGTCAAAACATATATGATGAACATTCTGGAATTCATCAACTCTGAAGATGTTCAGGAAGAAATCAACCATGAAACCATTAAAATGAAGGATATCATTGAAGTCAAAGCCGAAGATCCGGAAACCGCTAAAAAAAGAATAGAAAAAATCAGTTTGACAAGGCCACAGGCCGCCTTTTTCCTAGATACAATAGAACAGAGCGGCAATATAAGGGATTACGCCATCTGCAGGACTTTCATAGATTCAGGAATGAGGCTGAAAGAACTGGTTCTCTTAAATAAAAGTGATATTCAGGTCCCTTTAGATGAAAAAGGATTTTATATCTTGCCTGAGGATTCAAATGAGTTTATTGATGTATACTTGCGTGCAGAAACCACAAAAGGTGAATTGAAGGATCGTACAACTTTCATTACCTATGACACTCTTGTCAGCTTAAATGATATGATGATGGATCGCATCACAAAACTTAGAAAAAATACAAATGACCTCTATAGGCCAGTAATTCAACGCAACAAAGCAGCACAAGAGGCAACACGTGAAGAACTATTTACCAACATCAAAGGCAATCGTATTGGAAAACGTGGAGTTCAAGATATCATTAAAAAGCATGCTCGTGAATGTGATGAAAGGATTGATGCCGAAGGAATTGATTGTCCTGTAAATTATGGGAGAAATGTTAGCGTGCATATCCTCAGACACACCGCTTTAAGCCATTATGCAGAGATTTTGACCGTTGCTGAGGTTCAAACAATTGCAGGACATTCCAACAGTCAAACAACTGATAAATATATTCATGTTGACAGAGAACAAATGAAACAAAAATTGAAATTAAATAATATGAAATTTACTATTTAAATTTCATATATCACTTTTTTTTAACACTCCATATCCTGATTAGATTAATTTAAATAGTATTTAGTTTAATATAATATTGATAATAAACTATTTTAAAGTTAATTACATTGAGGGATTATGAATTTTAAAAAGGAAATATTATTGATAAGCTTTATATTAATATTAATTTCGCTATTTGCTGTTTATGCATCGGATATTGCTGAAAACAATTCAGATATTCAGCTGCTTTTGGATAATACTGATGAATCAGACTTGATTGGGTGCTGTTCTGTAGTTCTGCAGATGGATGGAAATGAGAGTATGATTTCCTTTAGGCGTGATGCCAAAACATATGCAGATATTTTCATTGAAAAGGTAGATTGGCACGGAACACCCGCTATCAAGCAATATAAAACCGATGGAGAGTATTTCTGCCAAGTAATCATTACCGATGACGGTTGGGTAGTTGGATGTGGCGGTAAAGATGATGGTGTTTATAATGAAATAATTGAAAATATCACCGCTCAGATGATTACTGAAGAGAATAATATCTCTGAAGGCCATTTACAGGAAATTCAGCAAATCAAAGCATTATACAAGATTGGTCATGTTGTAATTAAAGATCCTGACGGTAATTATGGTGTTGCAACCGCAAATAGTTTTTATACAGGAAAATTGAAACCTGGAGAATATGTTTCTATTCCGAATAGGGAAGGTTACATAAGATATGGTAATCTTACATTAAATAACGGTGATAAAGTCAAGGAAATGACCGATTTGGCAGCTTCTGACATGTTTGGACTCACCAGAAGAGATATAAGCACTTTTCATTTCTATTCAAATGATAATTTTACAACCTATAGAAATATAACTGACATTTATATTTCCAATGATGACGGTTCCAGATTCAATATGGCATGTAGAAACATGGTTGATAATGTTTATATCAATGGAAAAGTCATAAATGCTTCAGATATTCCTATTGCTCCTGAATATAAGGATATTGGAAACATTACTTTCGAAAAGGATATTCCTAATAGGGTTCAAATGTATTACTGGTGTACAATGATTTTTGGAATTCTGGCAATTTTTGTAGCAGTTTTGCTTGCCACTAAAATTTCATTAACTATTGTCAGATTTATTAAAAATAATCGTCATCGTCGTTAGTAAAATTTATTAAATTTCATGAATTTTATTAAAATTCACTAAATTTGAAGAAAAAGTCATATATCAATAGCTTGATATATATGGAGCTATTGATTTATGGTACTTTCTAAATATTACTTGAGTATTAGTAGCATAATATGTACATTAAGTATTTCCATATTTACAGATTTATATATTATATATATTATTTAGTTATCTGTAAATAAGGATATATCTATTAATAGTATTATAATAATTATCTGTAAATTACTATAATATATAGTGATAGATATAATACATATTTTCCCATAATAACTATTTTTATATATTAATCTATTAATAGTATTTAAGGTATAATATACGGAAATACTATGCCGACTAATGTAATATCACACTAACAGTATTTGCAGTAAAAATAAAGCTTATATGAGCTTTGTTTTTAATCATATTATCTAAATGACCTTTATTTATCATATTTACCATTATATTAGATTATAATGACTTAACTATCTTAGAACGATTAAATCAAGATAAATAAAGTGCAAGGAATGGGTTGTTTTAATGAAATTTATAAAATTTAATAAAATTCATGAATTTTAATAATTTCCGAAATTCTGGGAAATATAAAAAATTTCAAAACATACCTAAATTAGTCATGCCATCTATATTTGTTGGTTGAAATTCAATGATTTGTGAAAATTTTAATAATTTTTGGTGAAAATCAGAATCCTAAAAGAATCTTAATGCCGATTAATATAAGGATTACACCACCGACAATCTGGAATTTGTCACCAACAAAGTGTCCGATTCTTTTTCCGATATAAACGCCCACTATACTGAATAGGAATGCAACAATACCAATAATAAATGATGAAATCAAAATAGAATCTTTTAGAAGAGCAATGGTAATTCCAACTGCAAATGCATCAATACTTGTTGCGATTGCAAGCAAAGTCACTTCCTTAAATGAAAACTGATCAGTAATCTCGTCCTCATCATGGGATAGGCTTTCCCTAATCATATTTATTCCAATGAGGAGAAGCAAAATAAATCCTATTATGGATGCTAATGATTCAACAATGGATGAAATAACATTTCCACAGAAGTATCCTAAAATAGGCATTAATGCTTGAAATCCACCAAAAAATATGCCGTAATATAGGATTTGCTGTTTTGTAAGATTTTTTTGAGTAAAACCCTTAGTCATTGATACGCTAAACGCATCCATTGCAAGAGCAACAGCAACTAATGTAATTGAAATAAGATTTAGGGACATTGCATTAAAATATGTAAATTATTTTATTTATAATTTAATTTGTAAAATTTTCTCAGGTAATAAAATCAACTATTATTTAATAACTCTAAATGTTTATATAATTTGTAATATAAATTTTATAAATGGAATATATTTTTACAGATATTTCATATAGAGGTGAGATTCAATGGATTATAAAAGAATATCAATGTTTTTAATTCTTTTCGCACTTCTTATAGCAACAACCAGTGTTGCTTTTGCATCCGGAGATGCAGATATCGTTGATGATGAATCCAATATCATATTTGATGATGATATTGCTGATATTGCAGGTCCTGATGATTTAGATGATTCTGATGATTGGGATGATGACTCTGAAGATGATTTAGATGATTCTGAAGATGATTTAGATGATTCTGATGAGGATTTAGATGATTCTGAAGATGATTGGGATGATGACTCTGATGAGGATTTAGATGATTCTGAAGATGATTTAGATGATTCTGATGAGGATTTAGATGATTCTGAAGATGATTTAGATGATTCTGATGAGGATTTAGATGATTCTGAAGATGATTGGGATGATGATTCTGATGAGGATTTAGATGATTCTGAAGATGATTGGGATGATGATTCTGATGAGGATTTAGATGATTCTGAAGATGATTTAGATGATTCTGAAGATGATTTAGATGATTCTGATGAGGATTTAGATGATTCTGAAGATGATTGGGATGATGATTCTGATGAGGATTTAGATGATTCTGAAGATATTCCTATTTACCTTAAAGAATTAATAGATAATTTCAAAAAATGGATATCTGAAAGAGATGAAAACTTCACACGCCTTATAAAAGATCTTAAAGAAAATTATGGCAGCAATTCTAATGCGGGAACTGTTATTGTAGATGGTAAAACTCTTGACGCATATAAAAACTATGATTATTACAATAAAGTTACACAAGACTATATAAAATATACAGGTGAAGATGCAAATCAGTGTGAAACTCCACAGATGGCTTTCGATCAGACAATCATTGATTTAATTAAAAATCAATCTGTAAACATTTTGCCGAATAGCATTCCAAAAGAGGCATCAGGATTTGTTGAAGAGCTCATCAATAACACTAATCAAATTGATAGTCAAATATCATCAGATTCTAAAAGCAGTAATATGATTTCATCAGATCCAACAATAAATGATGCTGTCAAATCCGTTTCAAGGAGCAATGCTCCGGCATCCGTTATCAATGTTGTATCTCAAAGCGTAAATGAAAGCGCTGGTGCAGATGATGCCAATAGCACTGACAATAATCTAAAAGATAGTGAAGAAAAAGCTGCAGAAGATAATTCTTCACTAATCAATTATGGAATTATTGGACTGATACTGATTGCAATTGTCTGTATTTTTGCAGCATATAAGAAGTTTAATTAGGAAATATTATTTCCTAACTTTTTTTATTTTTTTCAATATTATTTAAACAATAAACTTTTTAATACTTTTTTTACTAAATTATTACCATGAAGGACTTATTTGATTTTTGCAAGTTTGGCGATTTGAGGCTCAACAGTCGAATCGTAAGAACCGGCCTATGGGAATCCGAAAGGGAATCCTACGGCAACTTTACCCCAGAGATGTATGACAGATATGAAAATATAGCTGCAAGTGGGGTTGGACTAATCATTTCCGAGGTTATTTCATTATATTCAAGAGATGTCTTCAGCAAATATTCTCTGACCTTGAACTATAAGCAGTTTGTTCGTGAAGCACGGGACTTGACTGACCTTGTGCATGTATATGGCGTGCCTATATTTGCCCAGGTCGGATTTGTCCAATATCACAAGCATGCCGAGCACAATATAAATGTCAGTGATATTTCCCTGGAAGACATTAGAAAGATTCAGACAGATTTTATAATCGCAGCTCAAAAAATCGATTATGCGGGCTTTGACGGAATTCAGATAGGTCTTGGAAACTATTATTTTTTAGCACGTTTCATCAACCCAAACTTCAACACACGCAGTGACAAATATGGTGGAAACACCTTCAATCGCTTAAGAATCGTTTTGGAGATGGTTAAAGTCATTAAGGAAAATACAAAACTCCATATCAACTGCAGATTGAACGCCTTTGACGGCACCAATATGGGAATGAGTATTGATGAAACCATTAAAATCGCACAATTGCTTGAAGAGCATGGCGTAGATTCACTTCAAATTACCCGTCCGCGTTCACCTCAGTTCTTTACTCAGGAAAACAAGCAGAAAAATCCGCTCATTGAAGCAACTGAAAAGATTATTGACAATGTGGATATTCCCGTTATATTGGGCGGAGGTTCCAACAGCCAGAATCAAATCAATGACATATTGAATAAGACAAATATAGATTTCATTTCAATGCAGAGGCCTTTTGTTGCAGATCCAAGCTTTTTGGTTGATTGGGCAGTAGAAGGCAATGGAAAAAGCATATGCAAAACCTGCAATAACTGCTATTGGAAAAAAACATCAACATGTCACATTTACAAAAAAGCTCAATTGAACATCGGATATTAAAAAAAGAATAAAAAGTACTCAATTAGAATGTTTGAGTACCGCTTGTTATGGATAAAGAAACTTCCTGAGTGTCTAAAAGATGTCCTGATGAATCATATAAATTGATTTTTGCATGATCAGGATAATATCTATAAGCATCTGCACTTGCAACATCAACATATCCAGAAGAATCAATAGTTACAGGAACCATATTGCCGTTATTTAAAGCAGACCCATCTCTTGAGTAAAATATTTGAACTTGAACACTTTTACCGGCATGCTCCGGTCCAATAAGTATGTGTGCATAAGTTTTATCAGACAATTCACTTCCTGTAGAGAAGCTTCCCCCTCTAATGGTCATTGGTGCAGCTTGACTAGAACTGGATTGTGAAGATGAACCAGGACTAACTGAAGAACTTGTTGTCTGTGAATTTGCATTGTTTGAACCTTGGCTGGAAGTGTCATGATTGGCCAGTCCTATGTATGCAAATACTCCTGCAAGTACAACTGCAATTATGACTAAAGCAATAATGATGATTTTGGTATTCTTTTCATTATTAGCCTTTTCTCCACTCATTGAATTAATCATGCTTTCATGACTAATTGTCTTGTTTTTCAATGGTGTTCCGCATTTTTTACAAAATTTTGCAGAATCATTGTTTTCAGTATTACAGTTTGGGCAATTCATTTCAATTACACCTTTTACTAATTACAGTTGATTATTAATATGTTATTCACAATATTAAAAATTATTCATTGTATTTTCGAAATTGCCCTATGAAATTTTCAAGTTCCTCTTCAATCTGAAACAATGGAATGATTGGCTTGTATGTTAGAAGCGAATTTAAGGCAATCAGGAAGGGTATGGTTTCGCCTATATTCAGATTTGAGAATTCCAAATCCTGATAGGTTACCCTGAAGTTTCCGTTCCGGTGCTGGTCCAGTTTTAGGCCTTGTGGTATGAAGTTGATTTGCTCTTTTTCAATCAGCTCTTCCAAAACCTCCGTGCCTTTTAGAATATCCTCAAATTCTATTTTATCCTTATTCAAAAGGGGTTCTACAAAATCAAAGCGGATATCATATTCATATTTGGAAAAATTGTTTCTAAAGTAATTGTCAACCATAAGATAATTAATGAAGAGTTCATGGTTTTTGATTGAATACTTCTTGTTGTTTAGAATGAATTCCATGTTTAAATATTAAGTTAAAAATAGTATAAAAAACTAGTTCATTGGAACTAGTTTTCATGTGGTGCGTATTTTCTGATTGATATTTCCTTGAATCTTTTGATGAATATCTTTGCCCAGATATATCCTGCGGTTCCTCCAACGAAACATCCGAATACGATACCTGCATAAATTCCTGTCACTCCCCATCCGAACATGAAACAGAATATGTATGCAAATACGCTTTCAAGGATTAATGATCTTAAAAGGGTAATCAGAAGGGAATATATTCCTTTTCCAACTCCCTGAAACATCATTGAAGACATCATACCTTGGGGAACAGCCAGAACAAATAGGCTCAGGACAGATATTGCAGTTGCAATTTGAGGAGACAGGGTTGCGCTGGCCTGAGTATACGAGAACATGGTGGCAATTTGGGCTGAAAATATGAACATTAACGCTCCAAGTATGATTGATATAAGGAATCCCAATTTGATAGAGTAGGAATGTGCTGTCTGCAGGTTTTCGTAATTGTGGGCACCGTATGCAACACCGGAAACAGTCAGAACGGCAGTTCCAAGACCTATCAATGGAATCATTGACATCTGAACTATTCTCATGGATGCAGTATATACGGCTACGGCGGTTGTTCCTGCCGCAATAACAAGCATTGAGTTAATGATAATCGCAAGGGCTGAAAATACTATGTTTTCCAATGTTGAAGGGATTGCAACCTGCAATGTATCAAGCATCAGGCTGGTTGAATAATTGAAGTTTTTAGGTGACAAATCCAAATAGAGGTCCTTTTTTCCCCAAATCCAGTAGCTCATTACCAAACATGAAAGTGATGCTGATATTACTGTTGCCCATGCGGCGCCTGATATTCCCATGTTTAAAACATATATGAATATTGGGTCCAGAATGATATTCATGATTGCAGTAACTGCAATTGCTATTGTTGCTCTTCTCATATCCCCTTCGGACCTGAATATTGCGGATGCCACACCTGAGAATACGAAAATGAACAGGAATCCGAATATTATATAGCTGTAGTCCATAGCGTACTGTATAGTGTGTCCAGCACCCATAAACTGCAAAATCGGAACCATGAATCCTTCTATAAGAATGGTGAATATTGCGGATACTATCACTGACAAAAGGATACCGTGCAGACCTGCATTATTTGCCTGACTATAGTTTTGAGCGCCGATATACCTGGCTATCAATGAGTTTGCACCTGCTCCGATTCCGTTTCCAAGCCCAATTAATACCATAAAGAGCGGTGTGATGAACCCGATTGCCGCAAGCGCGTCGGCTCCAAGGCCGGCTACCCAAATGCTGTCTGCAAGATTGTAAAGCATAATCAGCAGCATGGAAAGCATCATAGGAAGGGCTAGTTTTACTATTGCTTTTTTAGGATCTCCTGTAATCATTTCGATATTCTTGCTTTTCTTAGCCATCTTACTCCCCTTGATTCAATTCTATTGTTTTTATTGCTATTTCCTTCAATACTTTTTTCAACAGTTCCTTATCAACGTAACCTTTTTCCTTAATGACCTCATCTTCCCAGGTTTTCAATATCTTAATTGTTTTATCCAGTGTGTCTTCACCCGCATCAGTCAATGATAGTTTGTTTTGGCGTCTGTTGTTCTCATCAATTTCTCGGGTAATCAATCCCATTTCCTCCAGCTTTCTGACTGACCTTGCAACAGAACCCTTATTGATGTTGAATCTTTTGGATATTTCCTCCTGGTTGCAGTTGCACCTGTTTGAAATCTCAAACAAGAGGTATAGTTGTGTTGAATTAATTCCGAACTCTTCGAGATGATGATTTAAATAGATGGATTGGCCTCTTGCAATTATTGATATTAGCTTTCCCACAGGAATCTGTGAATCATCAATTGAGTTTAACACTTCAAGTGACATTTTAATCTATGAATCCGTCTAATGAATATTCGTTCTTTTTGACTTCTTTTGTAAGCAAAGCCAAGGTATTTTGAGGCTTGATTGAGTATTCTTCCATTTGTTTTAAACCTGTTTCAAAACCTCTTCCTCCTGCAGTCATGAAGAATTTGACGTTTTTGAATTTTCCTTCATTTTGCTTCAAATAGGATATTACCGGTGTGGAAGCTTTGCCAGCCCATACCGGAGATCCGATATAAACCACATCATAATCATCAGGGTCGAATTCAAGCGCTTCAATATCAATGATTTTTTCGGATATTGCATCTTTTCCACCACGTGCATAACCTATTTTTCCCTGGTAGTTTACTTTTGGTTTAATTTCTTCAATGTCTGCGTCTACGTTTTTGGCAATGTCTTCGGCCAATTTTTTAGTAATGTTTGTTCTTGAATAATAAGCTACTAATGATTTCATACTTTTATTATTAAGGGCTCATCATATATAAATGTTGCTTTGACAACAATTGTTTATGCAACAATTAAATTATATATTCAAAAAGCAATAAACTAATAATTATGGAAAAACTGAAAATAGCAAAAGTAATCTCAACATTCACAAATCCCCCAATAATCTGCATACCGCTATTCTTTATCATTTGTCTAGTCTTATCATTTGAAAACGGAGCATTTGACTTTTCAAAATTTATTGTTTTGGAGCTTATTTCATTGATATTCGCTTCAGTTTTGCCTATGGCAATTATTGTATATTGGGCAAAAAAGCTCAATACCGACAGTGACATTTCCAATCGAGAAGACAGATTCACACCATTGATTGTTGGCATAGTATCTTATTTTATCGGGTTTTTGCTTTGTCTTATTTTACATCTTGACAATTTCCTTACAGTCCTGCTTTTATGCTATTCAATAAATACAGGTGTTGTACTTTTGATTACAACCAAATGGAAAATAAGCGTTCACACAACAGGTTTGAGCGGTCCTGTCGGCGCTTTGATATTATTGCTTGGACCTATAGGAGCATTGTTCGGATTGCTCTATCCACTTCTAATCTGGTCACGTGTAACCCTTGAAAAACATACATTGGCACAGGCCATTGCCGGCGGAGTACAGGGATTTTTCCTCACAATCGTTGAAATGTATCTGTTTTTCATAGTCTTTGGACTTAAAACAGTACCGTTAACTCCACTTATGGACTGCATCTGGTATATGCTGGCGATAGTGGCCACACCAGTCATTTTAGGAATCCTAAGCTACACAGACATTAACAACAGGATGTTTTACATATTTGTAATAATAGCAATGGTCATATTTTTGGCGTTTGCACCTTTAAGCGCATTCGTTGTATTTATGCTTGTTTCTATTGCAAGCGTTTTAATAAGCATTTATGCCGGAAGCGATTTTCAGTGGTTCAATGTTTTGAAGTCTTCATAGTCTTTAGATACTATTATGTCTTCGAAAAACTTTTTCTTTACCGGACCCAATGTATTCAAAAAGTCGTCATAATACTGACTTGATTTAATTTCACAGTAGTCCATTTTAATCAAGTTGTAAAGCGGGATCTTGCATTTTTCTTCAATGTCTCTTAAAGCAAAACGAGGACCATTGATTTTATAGGCAAGCAAATCGAACTTATACATCTCATACCATTCATTTTCAATGAAAATTCTCATTAATTCCTGGCCTGCAGGGACGGTATCCAGAAACTTACAGTCAACGACATGAGTGATGGAAGCGTCATGCTTTCTTCTATAATATAGATGCCTTTTTATGATGGAAATCCTTTCTGCCTTAAGATATACATAATAAAAGAAAGGCATATCTTCAAAAAATATTCCTTCGGGAAATCGTGCATCGATATCCCTTAAAAATGAGGATTTGTATATCTTTTGACACACTCCAACAGACAAGTCAAAAATGGATCCCGGAGTTTCATCCGGTGAGAATACTCTGTTTTCGAAACTCTCATCAAAGGTGGACATGTCAAACCAGTCGTTTGGATAGATTTCACCGGTTTTGTCATCATAATTTATCATCTGATAGAATGTCAAATCCGTATCTTTTGATGAAGCTTCACAGTATGCGATTTCCAAAGCATTCGGATGATACCAGTCATCGCCGTCAAGATACATCACATATTCTCCTTCGGCTATCCTTAGGGCATTGTTTCTTGAAGCGCCTGGGCCCAGGTTTTCCTGATTGATTAATTTTATTCTTGAATCGTCAAACTGATTGATAATATCTAAAGTATTGTCTGTTGAGCCGTCATTTACAATGATAAGTTCAAATTCATCAAAACTTTGGCTCAAAACGCTTTCAATGGCTTTACCAATATAGTTTTCCTGGTTGAAGACTGGCAGTATTACGGAAATCTTAGGGCTGATCATGGTTTGATAATCCTCCTTAATATTCTAATTCAGGTTTCTTTTCAAATAAGCTCACACTTCCGGATACCTGCAGCCTATCCAAATCCTTATGTCTGACGTAATGTTTTGTAAGGAAATAATCATCACTCGGCGTTCCATAAAATACCGAACTGTTCAGTTTCACATCCTTGTGCAGATACCAGGTACCGTATCTCATACAATATTCATTATCAGTTGATATATTCTTGTTGATGTAATCAGGGTCATGTGTTTTCAGATAATAGCAGACATTATCCAAGTCGTCATCAAGAATTGGCATTTTAGTTCCCCTATCAAATGTTATGGAATGTGCCATCAGGAGAACTATGCCTAAAATTATTATGATTTTCAGGTATCTATTGCGTCTCTGGTTTGAAAATTCGAATGTAGGGTTCCTTGTAAGCCTATAAATAAATGAATCCCGGTTTTCCAAACCATTCAATAAGGTTTGTGATATGCAGTCCAACGCCCAAACAGTAAAATAGACAAGCGGAGGTATGCATGAAATCAGATATCTGTATGTCTTAATGTTTATAAGGCTAAAGAATATGAAATAAACTAAAAACCAGGCAATGCATAGGAAATCCATTGAATAAAATTTCCTGTTGATAGGCAGCTTATCCAGAATGGAAAATACGACAACCATTTCGACCAGCATTACCATATTTGCCAGCAGATGATTGTATGTCAATGAATAAATGAATATTAAAGTCAATGGAATAAGAGAAATCAATAAGTATTTTTCAAAACTTTCGCCCTTAAATGATTTTTTGCTTGATATGATTTCATTAAGAGTATCCTTATTTGCTATAAAGTTCATTATTCGTATTGCAACGGCCAGAACAACAAATATTATTATGAATTTCGATAGATCAACACCTAAAATCTGCAGTGAACCGAAGTTTAGCATGCGTATGAAATTGAATATGTAAAATGTTGAGTTATCTGTGTAACCGGGGGTTGTCTGATACTTGTAATCATCGTTGAATCCTCCAACAGATTCGGAAATCTGTGTAATGAAGGTCAATCCGGATCCAAATGAGCTGATAAGTACGCATATTAAAATGAATAGAACTAAAGCTATCAGCAATCCCATCATGATGTATTTAAATTCGGAACTATTTAGATAGTTATGGGCGTTTTTGCGGAATTCTTCCCTATCATACAGGAAAGTGTCGATAACATTGAAAAAGTCATTTTTACTTAAAAAATACAATAAAAGCAGTGGAAGTATAAACAATGCTGAATATCGTGTAAATATGCTCAACACAGCCAAGGGGAAGCATACCATATAATATTTAGGATTTTCATATACCGCCAATATCAAAAAGATGATAACCCAGATTGAAATGCTTATTACAGATACATCAAGTGTCCCATCGGCCCAATAGGTTAATATTAAATTAAAACTGCCGAAAAGAACAGCCCCAAATAATGAGAATATCTGATTGAACCTGTATTTTAAAAGAATATACATACTTAGATTAGCCAGTATTGAGAAAAATCCTGTCACAATAAAAATTGATTCCTTTCCAAGCCCAAATTTAAATAGAACTCCAGTCAAAAAACAGATTACGGGCGATAAATAAAGTGTTGAAGTGTTATGTATGTTTTCACTTAAACCGGAGTAGAATAAAGCGTTTGTCAGATAAACCAAAACATCAGATTTAACATCTACTACCATATGATAATCTATTGAAATTACGGTTACAATAATGCTGAAAAATAATAAAGCAATTAAATAAATTGTATCCTTTTTTCTTAAATTTAAATCATATATTAAATCATTAACAAACATATTACCCTTAAAAAAGATTTATACTATGATTTATTTCCTTTATGATTTAAAATGTTTTCTAATAAAAAAAGAGTTGATTTAAAGATAAAAAGTTATCTTTAATCGTTAAATTTACCCAAGAATTCCTGCATTCTTTGGTTGTTAGATGAAAATACCTCTTCAGGTGAACCTTCTTCTACAATTACGCCCCCGTCCATGAATATGATTGTATCTGATACATTGCGCGCAAAATTCATTTCGTGGGTAACGATAACCATAGTCATTTTTTCAGCAGCCAACTGTTTGATTACAGTCAAAATCTCGCCTGTAAGTTCAGGGTCAAGCGCTGAAGTAGGTTCATCAAAGAATAGTATGTCAGGATTCATTGCCAGTGCTCTTGCAATTGAAACCCTTTGTTGCTGACCACCTGAAAGCTCACATGGATAGGCGTTTTCCTTGTCTTCCAAGCCCATCTTTTTAAGCAAATCACGGGCATGGTCATAAACTTCTTCTTTGTTTCTTTTTTGAACTTTTAAAGGAGCATTGGTTATGTTTTTCATTACGGAATGATGTGGAAACAGGTTGAAATTCTGGAAAACCAATCCAAAAGTTCCGTCAAAGTTGATTACACCGCTGTCTTCATGATCAAGTCCTGTTATGCATCTGAGCAAAGTGGATTTTCCTGATCCTGAAGGGCCGATGATTGCCAATACTTCACCTCTTTCAACTTTAAGTGAAATGTCTTTTAAAACGACATTGTCGCCAAAGCTTTTTTTAAGATTTTTAATTTCAAGTAAACTCATAATACCCCTCTAATCATAATAACTCATTCTGTTTTCTAGGTGTTCCATTACAAATGCAACCAAGACATTGAAAACGTAATAGAATAAACCTGCAACGAGCAATGCCGCAATTGATGCGTCGGCTGCTGCAATCTGTTTAGCTACTGTAAACATTTCCGGAATTGCAATTACAAATGAAAGAGAAGTATCTTTTACAAGAGTAATCACTTCATTAGTTACTGAAGGAAGAATTATCTTAAATACTTGAGGTAGGATAATTATAAAGAATGTTTCAAGCCTACTATAACCTAACACCTGTGCAGCTTCGTATTGTCCTTTAGGAATAGCTTCAATCCCCCCTCTATATATTTCAGCGAAATAAGCTGCATAATTAATGGTAAATGCAATGATAACTGCAATAAACCTGTAATCACTAGATAGGCTCATTCCAAATACATAATATGGTGCGAAAAATACTACGATTAACTGCAACATCAATGGTGTACCCCTCATGATTGAAATATAAATCTTCATCAGCCATCTGATTGGTGCGAAGCTACTCATCCTTCCTGCGGCAACAAGTAAACCGAGAGGAAGGGCGAATAGTAATGTAAGCAGGAATATTTCAATGGAAGTAACCATACCCCCAAGTAATTGTGAAATTACATTACCTATTATCATATAACTAATTCTCCCTTCTTAACTAATCAATTTATGGTTGGATCAAAGCGTCTTGAGAAATACCATATTTTTCTGCGATTTTAGCAACAGTACCGTCTTTAAACATTTCGTCTAAAGTAGTTTGTACTTTGTTTTTCAAATCATCGTTTCCGAGTTTGAATCCGACACCGTATTTTTCGGTGGTGATTGATTCATTTAAGATTTTGAAATTATCAGCAGATTCGTTTTTGTTTTTAATATCGTATTCTGCAACACCAATATCCATAGCTATTGCGTCACATGCACCGGATTCTAAATCCATGAATGCGGTGTTATAGTCTGCTACTTCAGTTAAAGTACCGAAAGTGTCAGCAATGGTTTTGTTGTCGCCTTGAAGAGCTGCTAAAGCAGATGAATCTTTTTGTACTTCTACTGTTTTGCATTTTAAGTCATCGATAGATGAAATGTTTGAATCAGATTTTACAACAAATATTTGTTTGTTGTCGAAGTAAGCATTAGACCAAGTGTAGTTGTCTTCTCTGCCGTCAATGGTAAATCCGTTCCAAATACAGTCGATAGAACCGGAATCTAATTCTGCGTCTTTAGCATCCCAATCAATAGGTTGCGCTTTGAATGTCCAATTGTTTCTTTCACAAACTTCTTTTGCTAAGTCTAAATCGAAACCAACATAGCTTCCATTAGCATCTTTGTATCCGTAAGGTGGGAATTCTGCGTCAAAACCAACAATGAAAGTGTTTTCATCGTTTGCAGTAGCATTGTCACCACCTAAAAAGTCTAAAAATCCTGCGCTTACACTAGTTAACATCATTAAAGAGATAACTACTAAAGCTAAAATAAAACCTATCTTTTTATTCATTTTAAAACACCAAATAGTTATAACTACATGTAGAATATAATCTACATTATAAATTATATAATTTGGTATATTTAAATCATGTTCATTTAATTTCAGAAATATAGACAAAATTTAAAAAAATAGTTGTTATTCAATCCAAAAATGAAATGAATTTTTCACATACAACATCCTGAGAGTACTTGTCTAAGATAGCATCATAATTTGATTTCAACTCTTCGCCAGGTATATTGTGAATATCTGAAATCTCTTCAGATAACCATTCAAATGATTCGACATATGAATTTGGAATATTTTCCATCACTTCCAAAGATCCGGCATTTTCCATACAGAATACCTTTTTGCCGTTTAGGATTCCTTCCAGATATGTCATTCCAAAACTTTGAACTAATGTCAAATCACATACGAAATCATGCTTGCGGATTTCATCAATCGGGAAATTGGTGTTGTTCTTATAATGGATAATATTCTGCAGATTCCTTTCATATAATTCATCCAAAAATTCGTCGACGCAATTTCCAGAACCGTAAACATCAATGATGATGTTCTTGATGTTGTTTTTCTTCAGGTATTCTCCAAATTCAAATAGGTTGTCAATATCCTCTTTTCTTTCAGTACTGATTCTTAAAAGATAGATGCCTTTATATATCTCTTTTTCAGGCACCGGCTTTATTTTATCTCTATCAATGACTTTTGATGATTCCAGCGCATTTCCAGTGACAATATATGAATCATAATTTGCATAATCATGAAGGCGTTCAAATTCCAATCTGTTGTTCTCGGTTACAAAAACCGCCTTGGATAACCTTTTGTTTTTAAGTTTTGATATCAATCCAGGATACATAACATCAACCACATCAGCAGATGCATGGAAGAAATATAGTTTATTTTTGATGAATTCGGATTTCGCTTCCTCCAGGTATAGATGCAGGGTGTCTCTGGTTGAAACGACAGTATGTGATTTAATGTTTTTGAGAAGCTTTTTCAATCTGTATGATGAATATGGATTAATGGCTTCAAGATTGGCTTCATGTCTTAAATAACCATATTTCGGGATGAATTTAAATGGGAATGTCTTCACCCTACCCTTTCTTGAATCAACATCAAAAGCATGATTGAAATTGATACCGTTAGGCAATTCAGATATCGGTGGCTTTTTGAATAATGAAAACATCTCTACAAGATAGCCATGATTCACTAAACCTTCAGCCAAGGCTTTTGTTGCGTTAACGGTTCCTCCAAAGCCATAAAAATTATATCCTAAAAAAGTAATCTTATTCATTTGAATATCATAAAGATAATCATATAACTCTTCAATATGGGAATTGCCGTTATTGAAGCTGTTCTTGTCAAATATATCAAAAATCGGATTGATCTTGAAGTCCTTTTCCTTTAATGCTTTGATTAAATCATCACTGGTCCTGATTGCATGTTCGTTAAGTTCACCAAATTCAACATTGAACTGTCTTTTTTCATAAACATGATCCAAATCAGGCTGGTATAACAGCACAGGTTTATCTAAAAATGTAAAATCAAAGGCTATTGAAGAATAATCCGTAATTAACAGTTCTGATTTAAACATTTCATCATTAACCTCAACATCATTTTCGTTGAATATTTGAATTTTTTCGTTTTCACAGGAATAGATGTCTTTAAACATTCCTTTTTTATAATACCTGTGAAGACAGACTTTCAAGTTTAGATTGCGTGAATCTAGATAATCCTTCAGCTGATTTGATTTTAAGGTATTGATTAAATCATCGGCCATTTCATTTCTATTATCGTTGTAGTATCTCCATTCTACAAACCACAGTATCTGGCCGGCACTTTCAGATTTCATCTTTCTTGAAAATTCGCTATCATATTTGAGAGGATATTTCACGTATTTCAACTGATATTGCTTGAAATTATTTTCCTCTTTCAAAATATCCATCTCATTTTCATCGAATACACAATATCTGAATATTGAATTGTTAAAGGATTCTCCGGTTATCTTTGATTTGACTAGAGAACCTGATTCATTTGGAATAATGATGATTGATTTGTTAATCTCAGGATCATAAGCCCATTTATGATTCCTGTTGGGGGCGACCTCATCGGTTGAATCGGATATGAACACCAAATCTGCACGGTCATATAATTCGATGTGCTCTTTTGAGTTAAACCATATGACATGGTCCTTTTCATTGTCTTTAAGGCCATCATATAGCTTTAAGTTAACCCCATTGCTTTTTAATATGATAAACTTGTCTATTTCATCATCCTTTTGGAGGCAATATTTCCAAAAGCTGAAAATGTTGCTGTTGGCAACAGTTTCGTTTTTTCCTCCAAAAATCCAAATATATTTATTATTTTCCATAAATCTCACTATAAATCTAATTAATGCTTATAAACCCATTCATAAACTCTTTTTGAATTGTTCTTATCCGTATATTTGAAGAAATTGTCAACTCTTAATTTGTATTCCTCTTCCATCTCACAATCATTATCAATATATTTTATAATCTTATCAATCAGCATGTCCTCATCACCGATTGTATCACCAAAGTTCATTATTGATTCATCGGCCAATGGAGCCTCAATATCAAAATGATGGTCTCCTCCGTGCTCGTACTGGTAATATATAATTGGCTTTTTAAGATATGCAAAATCAAATGCAACAGAGGAATAATCAGTAATCATCAATGAGGAATCACATAGGATTTCATGATGCTTTGTAACATTGTCTATTTTGACATAGTCATTTTTATCGAAACTGTCGATGAACTCATACATTAACGGATGAGGCTTCAGGATTATTTCATATCCTTTTTTCTTCGCATACTCAATTAACCTTTCATTATTGATTAAACTGTTGAATCTTGCATAATATTCAGAATTAATCAGTTGATAGCTATTTTTAATATAATTCCTCCAGGTTGGCATTATGACAATCTGCTTTTTGAGATGGGCATTTGTTAAATTGTCGTATCTTGGAAAACCAAGAATCTTAACAATATCCTCATCGAAATTATAGTTTTCACTGGTAAATTCCTTGCAGTCATATTCTGAAACGGCCAAAACAAGCTCCAGATTCTTGTCAAATTGTGTCATCCAGCTTGACATGTCGTATCTTGCAACTCCATGCTGCAGGAAATAGTTTTCCCCGGTTGACAAACCGGCGTATAATCTCATATCAAAATCCTTAAATGGATTGTTGGTTACCGGTGAAATTTGGGACTGCATGAACTTTTCGGTAAACATGAACAGGAATTTATGTTTCACTGAACCGAAAGGAACAATCTTACTGCCGTAGGACTTTCTTAATCTTTTGTAGTCTTCACAGTTTTTTTCGATGACAAAGTATTTTTTAACGTCGTCTTTGATGTTGGCAGCATACCTGAAGAAATGCTCGCCATTATCGCAGGACAGATTAATCCTATCTGAAAACAGCCAAATCTTGCGGTTTTTCATAAATATATATGCAATGAAATAGACAATCCTATAAAACAATGCCCTAATCCTATGATTGAATGGGATATTGGACAGTATAATCTTGATTAATGCCTTTATCTCATAATAAGATGCCCTGAGATAGGAATGAGGCCTAATGTACAATACGAATTTTTTCAAAAGTACTATCTGATCGTTCTTTCTGAAGTAATTTCCATGCTCTGATAAAAATACGTATTTTCTTGAATTGACTTTGCAGTCCATTTCTATCCTTTCATCGTTTTCCTGATATATTACCCTAAGGGATATGCTGCATGATTCGTCATGCTCTACTGGTATCTTCAAATCAAAGCTGTAATAGTAATACCATGGAATGGAGAGCATGTTTTGGGTTTGCCTATATGTGTTTGGATATTCAACCTCTTTTGCCTCATAAATCTCTTTGATTGTTTTTCCGGACTTGATTGCCTCAACTGAAATGAATCTTTTATCGCAAGTGCTGGAAAATGTACCTGAAATATGCAAAAATCCATCTCTAAGTTTTACAATATCAAAATAGATGCTGCGGTTATGCAGCAAGTCAATTATATATGAATCTGATTTCAGATAGATTTCCTTTCCTTGTGTTTCAACGTGAAACTCGTCATTTTTAAGATAAATCAGAAAATCCCTTGATGTTTTCTTTAATGTGGTATTCAATGAAATGTTTCTCTCATCCAATTGGTTTAAAATATTCAACAGCTCATCCCAGAATCGGCTCCTTTCGGTGGGATTTGTGAAAATCTCTTCAATGTCGCTTATGCTTATGATATCTTCAAGATAATGGAGCATAGTGTTTTGAATGAAATATGGAACTGTATCCTCCTTTTCAATGGAAATGTCTATCAGCTTATTGTAGAACAATTCGAAGGAGTCAAATATCTTTTCTTTAATGGTATCGTTATCCTCCGGATTGGTGAACCTTTCACGGGCATAATAGGTTTCATCCTGGACAATCCTATACCTTTTTTCCTTTAAGAGAATCTCGTTGATAAAGAGTGTATCTGCCCTTTCGATATCTGTGAATCTTAAACCGCCTATTGTACTTTTCCTGATAAAAGCGCTGAAAACATCGGTCTGTATTAACAGTTCGTTTTTCCTCAAGTCCACATACTCTTCACTGTCCTCTTCAAACTTGAACTTTAATGGGTATGCTTTTTCGGTATCCAGATATTCAATAGGCAATGTGATGATTTCAACATCATCTTTTTGGAATGTCTCGTTTATCTTTTTCAATGCGTTTTTGGAGATGACATCAATAGGAAGCATGAAATTGATATAATCTCCATCAGCATGATTTAATGCATTATTATAAGCGGAATAAATGTTATCCTCATCATTGGATAATATGATGATGTTTTCAGGGTATTCATTTGCATATTTTTGGGCAATATTTCTGGTCTCATCTTCACTTTGCCCATCGACAATAATCAATTGAACATTATCTTTAAAATCGAGGCTTTGACTAATCAATGAATCAATGGCTTCTGATAAATAATCCTCAACATTATGAGTATACATTATAATGCTAAAGGATTGATGTTCATTTTGAATTGAAATTAAAAATACCCCCTCTGTTATATAATACTTTAACTTATTACTTTGATAATATTTATAGATTATTTATTTTAAACATTCAGTTAATTAAAGATGAATTTTAATAATGTTAAGATTAGAAAAATCACGGTTAATGTGCGCCGCTTATGTGTTTTAAAAGAGGCAGCTTACTTAATATGAATGTAATCAACCATGAAGTTGCACAAATGAACAGCAGAACTAAAGGCAATATTATAGGATTTCTTGAAAATATCGCAAAATAATGGTCGCTGATGTAGAATAGCGGATATAATATGAAATAATGTGTTAAAAACATTCCGTAGCTGCAGGTACTAATGGACAATATGATCCATGAAACGTATTTGTTTTGCTTAAAGAAGTTATAGATTTTGTTTTTAATGTCGTCAAAGGAGTTATTTTCACAATAGTCGCTGAAGTATTTTATGAACAGGAATAACCCGACCACCTGTAAAGTGGATACTATCCTTTTATAGCCGTAATACATTAGCTTATGGGTTTCACAGCTTGCGATGTAGGTATATCTCAAATTGATGATTGTAAATATTAGAAATATTGCCAAACCGATCAGGCACATGGCCTTGTCGCTCAGTTTGAATTTTTTCGCTGACAGGTAATATCCCAATGGAATAAAACCTATAAACCCTGCCAATGTCTCTTTCCAGCCCAGGGTATGTGTAGCATCGATGTTTGCTAAAATGTCAATAGGCTGTTCCCTTAGGAATATGATAAATATGAACCATATTATAAGCATGTATTCCAATCCCTGAATGTCATATTCCTTAACGAATGAGTTTATAATCGGTAAAAGAAGATAAAGACCAATCAGCATCCAGACAAACCAATACTGATTATAAAAGAGCAGTCTGCAGTATTCATGGAATGTGAATGGAAATCCTAAGAATTTCATTTTGCACAATGGAAGCAGAAGTGACCAGAATACGAAAGGTATCAGGATTCTGGAGAATCTCCTTTTCATGAAATCCTTTAGGTCATAATCCCTGTTAAGAAGCAATGCTCCGCTTATCATTAAAAAAAGTGGAACTCCCAGCACACCGATGTCAATGTAGAATGCTGCTGTAAACCATCTGAATGAAGCTGCAGGTGCATATTCACAGAACTGTCTGCATACATGAGCCAATATTACGCAAATGATTGCCATGGACCTCAATACATCCAAATAAAAAATCCGTTTTCCTGAACTGTAAGCACCCATAAAAATTCTCCACTGACTATGAATTTATTTTTGATTATATTTATAACTAATTATCCCTCTTTAAATATGAAAAAATGTTAATAATGCTAATAATATTTGGTTGCAAAGGATATTACCATCGCTGCTAAAAATCCGACAATGCAGACCATTGCATATTTGTCAAACTCAAAGTCGGTATCGCATTTTCTATTTATTCCACATATTATAGGTATTAATGCAATTATAGGAATGAAATATCTGATTGAAATTCCCAGATTGGTTTTTCCAACATATGACCAGCTGAGCAGCTGAACAAAACAGGTTCCGAAATAGACCAGTAGGAATATTGCAAAAGCACCCGCTCTTGTCTTCAAATCGAATTTAGCATTCTTCGGATTTGCAATAAGCACCAGAACCAAAAATATCTGAAGCGCTAATGTTATTAGATTATATTGGTCCCTGTACTGAGGATATGGGCCCGGAGTGAAAAAGTTAAACAAGCCATTGACCAGATTAGGCAATTCATCGTTGAAGATTTTAGCTAAAAAATTCATGAATAGGCTTGGATGATTAGTCATATATGCTGTCTGCATGGTCATATTCATCTTATGAACAGATCTCCATGAATGCATTATTGTAGGCGCACTGTATCTGCTCCATAAAAGGCCTATTGCTGAAACGGCTGCAATACATAAAACGATATATATCAAAGCATTCTTATCCTTGAAGTTTTTCCTTGGAACAAGGAATAACAGGAATATGAAAGCAAGATAAGGCAGTTTGCAGAGTCCAAACAGCAGACATATGGCTGAAAATATGATTATCTCCTTATTTTCAAGACTATCAGGTTCGGATTTGTACATATAAATGAAGTAGGCAGTAGCCAAAATTCCCAATCCAAAGAGCATCGAATCGATGCTGACCGAAGCCGCCTGAAACATTGCAATAGGTATGCATGCTACGGCAAGAAGAGGAATCTTCAAACAAGGTGTTTTTTTAACTGCATATGAAACCAATACTGCATAACATAAAAGGTTAGCTATTCTTCCAAGCCACAGCATCCAGATTACATTCAAATCAAGCAGTTTTGCAATTAAAATTCCAATTGCCTGAGGGAAGTAGCCATAGAATATGTTCTGCTCAAATGCGGACGGTGTTATTATGCTTGTCCAATTGATCTTATCCGTATCGTGTGTGGTTTCAAAAACCGTCAGTCCCCTGTCATTTGAGAAGAAATTTGAGCTTTCAATTGTCTTGAATCCTATTTGAGTTTCATTACTCATGTAATGACCATTAGTATCATATGTTCTTGTCAAGCCCACATCGCTTCCGGTCCAGTGAGGAAACAGAACCCCCTGAGAGGTGATTTCGGCTCTGACAAAATGTTCAGGCTCGTCACTGACGCAGGCAATAGGGACAATCAATGAACATACAAGTCCAAAACAAACTATTACAACAAAAGCAACCTTATATAAATCCTTTTCATCATTATTTGCCTGATAAAAGAGTATGCACAAGCATCCCAATACTGCCACTATAACGAATGTGACCAATTCAAATTTCGGATGGGAGATATTTGCGGATGAAATGGTTGAAATACCGGCAACTATTATTAAAACCAGATATATCAACAGGTATTTTTTTGATTCAAGCAATATATCCTTAATTTCCGTTAAATTTCCCCTTGAAATATTTCTGCTCATGTCAACTCCTCTAAATAAAATCCCTTCCATAAAACATGACTCTTCTTGCAAGGAAATTCCAGAACAATACTATAATTGCTGAAATAATCTTTGAAACCAAATAGTAAAGCCCTACAATATCTGTAAAGAAATATAAAAGTATCTCTGTAAACACCAAACCGATTGTGCTGATTAGTATGAACAGATTGAATTCCAAAACCTTGTTGTCAATGTTGTCCTGGTTGAAAACCCATTTTGTGCTCATGATATAGTTTACGAGCACTGAAATGATGAATGACAATACTGCTGAAATCAGATAATAGATTCCGCATATGTCACTGAAGAAATATAAGAAGAAGAAATCCACAACAAATGCAGTTCCTCCAACAAAGATATATCTGAACAATTGCAGGAAAATGTCATCTGTCGGTTCTTTAAATAGTTTATTAATCAATTTTCATTCCTCTTTGTTAATCTCATTCAATAAAATCAAGTGATGTTCAAGGTTTTCAGAATGCTGCCTTTTAAGAACATGCAGAATAACGCCTGTAAAGAATGTTAATGATGCAATGATTACAACAGTGGATATGACAATCAATGTAGGTATCTTAAGCACATATCCTGTTGAGAAGTATTTGAAAAGTATTGGGAAAAAGTAGATTCCTGCAATAATTAAAAGTATTAATGAAACAGCTGAAAAGAATATGAGTGGTCTTTCATCCCTAATCAAAGCAAAAATCATCATGATTACTTTAAATCCGTCACGATAGGTATTCAGTTTTGATTCGCTTCCTTCAACACGATCCTTATATTCAACGGGAATTTCCATTATCTTAAAATTGTTCATCAATGCAAATACGCTCATTTCGGTTTCAATTTCAAATTCTCTTGATGAAATCGGAAATGACTTGACGAAATTGTAGCTGAAAGCACGCATTCCTGTCATTATGTCATGCAGGTCGCTTCTGAAAAACAGATTGATGAATCTTCTGACCAATTTGTTTCCGGTGTTGTGAAAAGGCCTGTCATTTTCTTCAAAATAAGTGGATGACAATCTGTCTCCGATTACCATATCTGCTTTACCGCTTAGTACAAGTTCCTCAAATTCAGGTGCCGCTTCAGCAGGATATGTATCGTCTCCATCCACCATGATATAGCAGTCAGCCTGAATGTCGCGGAACATGGATTTAACCACATTTCCCTTGCCCTGCTTATATTCATATTTGACGATTGCTCCGGCATCCTTTGCAATTCTATCAGTTCCATCAGTAGAATTGTTGTCATATACATAAACATCTGCATGAGGCATATATTTCTTAAAATCAGTCACAACTTTCTCAATAGTTGCAGATTCGTTATAACAAGGAATAATAATAACTGTTTTCATCAAATTTCAACCCGATAAGTAATATTTAAATAAAACTAAAATGTTATGTCTAACTATTTGTTTATCATAATATTTATAATATTATTAGAAAGACAGTTCATCAGCCATCAACCAATAAGTAGAAACTGTCGAGTATCTCTTCATTGTATTTTGCGTAATCGATTTCCAGAGTTTTTATATTTCCATTTTCAAACTCACGCATTCCCTCAAGTATTCCGTCTTCTGAGTTTTCAAAGATGTTTCCGTTATAGTCCCTTAACCATTGAAGGCCCGGAACGTCACAGGCTATCACAGGAACGCCTAATGTATCCGCTTCCATTGCAACAATACCCCAACCCTCATAATATGAAGGCAATACAAACAGATCGCATTTTGCAAGAATAGGCATCGGATTTGAAATGTTTTTAACAAGAACAACGTTGTCTGAGTAATCCAAACCGTTTACCAGTTCTATTGTATCCTCATAGAGTTCACCGTGGCCTCCGATTATAATAAGTTGGGTTTCAGGATTGTCCTTACAAAACCGGTCAAATGCTTTTAAAAGGCGTTCATGACCCTTTTCAGGTGAAAACCTGCCTATTGTTATGAACTTTTCACACGGCCTATTCAGGGCATTGAAGATGGATTCGCTATTCGGATAAACTTCAGTTGCCTCATCAAGAACAAGGTCCATTTTGGAATTGGCTGTTATCTGGTCGTAATTGTTGAAGTTATGGATTATTCGGATATTGTCCTTTCGGCCGCTTATTTCAGCTGTAGGTTCAATCAGATCCTTTGAAACTACTACAACATTATCCGCTGATGAGTAAGCTTCCCTCAAGATATTCAAATTCTGATTGTCCCTTGTCCTTTTCTCCTGAATCATATTACTGTGAACCCATACTGTCCGTTCGGTGTCTGCATGGGCAAAAATCAGAAGCTCCTTTTTGTTGTATCCGTCAAAGTTTATAACTTCTTTAATGTTAAGATTGCCATACTGCTTATCATATGACCTTTTGAATAGCCTATGAAGTGGTTTTGTTAGTTTTGCATCTTTTTGTGATGACATGAACTTGTCAAAATCATTTTTTTCAGATATTGTTGGGGAAATCGGGAACCTGAAAGGCAAAAACTCAATTTCCTTTGGGAATCTTTTGAAGATCTCCTCATGGTTTTCTATGATGTTTTCATCCCATGGCAGATATGATATGAAATAGTTATATCTCTCCAGGTCAATGTTTTCCAAAAGATTGATTAGTGAAGAGGTGATGCCGTTATTCAATAGACTTCCTGCATAAATGAGAATATTTTCCTTTACATTTTCAATTCTCTTTTCCAGGCAGACATTCTCATTGTTGAATATGTGCCTGCATATATACTTGGCAGAGTCAATCCGGTCATATCTGCTGAATTCTGCTCTAAATTCAGCATCATCATATTCCTTAGGCGAATTCAACTGGTCTATCAAATCATCAATCGTTTGAACTTTCGGGAAAGGCAGCCTATCCATTGAAAAATACAGTCCCCTGTAATCCTGATAGTCGCTTTCATCAAAATTGAACAGGACAATCTTGCGTGATGTATTTGCAAAATCAAAAAGTACGCTTGAATAATCGGTAATCAGCACATCCGCCATATTCAATATATCATAGGTTTCATAACCTTGGGGAAATGGCCTGATATGCTTGAATTTATCAAAATCAATTTTAGAAGTCGTATAAACGTGCAACTTGACAAACATAATCTGGTCATCACTTAATCTGCTATCGATTTTTTCCAGAAATCCTGTCATGTCGCTTTGCTTTTCATAATCCCTATTGATAAACAAACCCTTGAAAGTAGGCATATATACAGATATTTGATAATCGTCAAGGTTGAACTTCATCCTGAACTCTTTGCGTTTTGAATCATCGAAAAAGACGCTGTTTCTTGGATATCCCTCCATCAGAATCTTTCCAGGATATATCTTTTCAATCATATAGGAATTCATCATCTTTTCCTTCATATACTCATTAGGATATAATAGATAATCAGAAGAAAGCAAAGTATGCTGAATGTTAGCTATTCTGTGCTGTTCGGATACGTTGTCAAAGCCCATGACCTTTAATGGAGTTCCATGCCATGTATTAATGAATATCTGACCTTCTTTTTTAACATATTTTGGCCTGATGCCCGAATCGGTGAATATGTATTTTGCCTTTTCAAGGATTCTTGTTGCGGTTGATTCCTTAGTGATGACTTTATGAATATTCAAATCGTAATTGCCTTTAAGCTCTTCAATTTTGGAGAAAACTTCCTTTTCGGCATATACATAAATCTTCAAATTTCCGTATGCTCCGGTTGAAAGTTCCTCAGCTATTCGAAGGATATTTCCTGTAAAGTCATGCCCGTCTCTTGATTCCAAATAAACAATATTTTCATCAATAGAATCATCATAGTATGAACGGTAAATATATGAATTAACCAAATCTTCCTTTTTATGCTTGATTTTATTTTTTAATCCCATATTACCATCTCATCTCTTAAAAAGTGAATAAAATTCATTTACTGCATCAGCATTATATTCTTCAGCATCTATTGTGAGGAGGTCAATTTTTTCATTCATGAAATCGTTCAGTCCTTTGAGAATTCCTTGCTGTGAATCTTCAACAATATGTCCTCCATATTCCTTCATCCATTGGGTTCCGACAATATCGGTTGCAACAATCGGAATATCTAGGGAATCCGCTTCCATTATTACTATCGGCCAGCCTTCATAGAATGATGAAACGATAAACAAATCGCATTTCGCCAAAATCGGCATTGGGTTAGAAATGCTTTTAACAATGCATACGTTTTGCCTGTGCCTCATATCATTTACTATGTCCAATGTATGTTCATACAGGTCTCCATGACCTCCGATAATTATCAGTTTTACTTCACTATGCTCATCTGCAAATTCATCAAATGCCTTGAGAAGGCGTTCATGACCCTTTTCAGGTGAAAAACGGCCAATTGTGATGAACTTTTTACAATCGCTGTTTAGGATATCATATAATGAATCCTCATCCGGATAGACTGATGTTGTCTCGTCCAGTTTTAAATCCTCTGCGGCCCTGTCCTGTATTGTCCTGTAATTGTATATGTTGTGGACGATTTTGATGTTTTCATCATTTCCCTTTATTTTGCCAGTCGATTTAACCAGATCCGGGGATACGACGCACACATGACCAAATTGATTATAGATATACTTCAAAATATTTATGCTGTGCTTATTTCTCATCTCTATTTCCTGAAGCATATCATTATGCACGAATATTGAATTGTTCAAGCCACAATTGGCAAATATTGTTGAAACGTCATTATTGTAACCGTCAAAATCGATTACCGCTTCAAAGTCAAGAGCTTTAAACTGATTCTCAAAGGTTCTCTTGAACAATCTTTTAAGATCATCGCTGCACTCCAAATCTGCAGTTGCAGTAACAAATTTGTTCAAATCCATCTTTTCAGATACGGTAGGCATATAATTATAGCTTATCGGAAGGAATTCAACATCCTCAACCATATTTTCAAAGATATCCTCATGGTTTTCCTTTATATATTTATCCCAGGACTTGAACGTGATGAAATAGTTATAGTTTTTCCGGTCCACATTCTCAAGCAGATTCATCAGGGAAGATGTGATACCATTTTTCATAAGGCTTCCGCCAAAAATCAGAATGTTCGGGTTGTCATTGTCAATCCTTTCGACATTGCATGTGTCCTGTTCATTGAATATTTTCCTGCAGAGACGTTGGCAGGCATCAACGCGTTCATATTTACAGAATTCACGTTTGAACTGCTCATCATCATATTCCTTAGGACTGTTCAGCTGACTGATTAAATCATCGACAGTCTGCACCTTAGGAAACGGCAGTTCATCAAGTGGGATATATGTTCCCCTATAGGACATATAATCCTCTTCATCATAATTAAATAGAATAATCTTGCGAGCAGTATTTGCAAAATCGAAAAATACGCTTGAATAATCAGTAACCAACACATCAGCCATGTTCAGTATGTCATATGTTTCATAGCCTTTAGGAAATTCTCTGATATGTGAAAATGCTGAAAAGTCAATTTTTGACTGGTTATAGGGATGGAACTTTACAAAAAGGATTTGATTTTCTTTCAGTTTCATGTCAATTTCTTTTAGAAAACCTGTCACATCGTCCTTTTGCTCTTCATCCTTTCTATCGCTTACAGTTCCTTTGAAGGTGGGCATGTAAACGAATATCTCCTTATCTTCAAGGGACAATCTTTTCTTGAATTCATCTTTCAGGTCCGGATTTAAAAATACTGTGTTTCTCGGATATCCTTCAAGCAGGATTTCGCCGGGATAGATCTTTTCAATCATATATGCATTAAGCATTACTTCTTTCATGTAATCATTGGGATATATCAGATAATCACTGTTCAGAAGGGATCTTTGTATTATTCCAATATTAGGCTGCTCCGGAGGATTTTCGAAACCCATCAGTTTCAATGGGGTTCCATGCCAGGTGTTGACCATGATTTGACCTTTCTTTTTGATGAATTTAGGTCTTATGCCTGAATCGGTGACAATATACTTTGCCCTTTCAAGAATCTTGCATGCTTCATACTCATCGGTGATGATTTTGCGTATATTCAGATTATAGTTTTTCTGGAATTCAATTATTTTGGCCTTTACTTCTTCATTTGCAAAAACATATATCTTATAGTGGCCATATTCGCCTTTAGATAACTCTTCAGCAATTCTAAAAATGTTTCCGGTAAAGTCATTACCGTTTCTTGACTCTAAGTATACTCTTTTTTGGTCAATACATTGATTATAATAAGCATCATAAATTTTAGAACTTTCATAACAATCTTTAAAATTATGAAGTTTATCGATTAGGCCCATAATATCATATTAGTTGTAATGATTAATAATAGTTAATGAAAAAATGGAAAATAATCCTTATTTTTTCATTTTATGTTATCGTTTTAAAAAGAATCAGTTTTCGAATTCATCAACCAAACTGTTTGCTGTCTTCCAATCGTTGTGGTCATCGATTTCAGTCCATTTGAGCCCATTGGTCAGAACGTAATCTATTGTTGTGTCATTTGAAAGGGTCCTGTATGCAAAGTCATAATAGTTTTGAGGGTCTTCATCGATTAAAATCTGAAGTATCTCGTTGAAGCGTGGGATATCGCCTTTTACGACCTTTGAAACGCCAATGAATTCACCTGTTGATGATGGAATGTCAATTCCCTTTCCGATTTCTGCAATAGTGCCGTTTGCGATGCTATTGTCATCATTGACCTTAACGTCTTCCAGGATAAGTTTGAAGGATTCCTCGTTCAGTTCCTTGAAATTGTCGACTATCATGCTGGTATTTTCTGTTTCGGCTATTCTTGTAATGATTTCAGGGTCAACTACATTGTCCCCGTTTATCAGGATGAAATCATCCAAAGGCCCGTTTTCTATATATGAGCTTGCAAGATAGGTTGAAACAGAGGTGTTTGTAACGTCATAGTCCTCATTTTCAATGATTTTGATGTTGACGCCCAGTTTCTCTTCAAGTTCCGGTGCAATATCATAAACCTTCTTTTTGTTATATCCGACAATCAGTATGAAATCAGTTATTCCTGCGTTCATGCAGTTTTTAATCATCCTTTCAAGCAGGGTAACACCATTTATTTCAAGAAGCGGTTTTGGAATATCCTTTGTAAGCGGCATCAGCCTGGTTCCCATTCCCGCAGATAAAATCACAGCAATCATTAATAAACACCTTCTATTCCATTTTCTCCCATAATCCCTTAAAAGCATGAATAGGAGATATATTTTCTATTATCACTTCATAAACAAAATCCACAATCGGGCTTTCGATATTGTTGTTTTTACATATGTCCTTTACGGCTCTCACTGAATTTTTGCCTTCAAATACTATTCCGCTTGCGCTTTCATCTATAATCAGCCTTTGGCCATAGAGTATTCCAAGGGTATGGTTTCTGCTTTCGCTTGATGTTGAAGTTAAAATCAGGTCGCCGAATCCGCAGTATTCATGAACGCTTTCGGCCTTTCCGCCAACAGCTTCAATTATCCTGATTGTATCGTTGAAACCCTTAGTCAAAATGCCGAATCTTGCGTTTTCATTGACGTTCATACCTTCGCAAATTCCGTTTGCTATTGCATTGATGTTTTTCAGCACGCCGCAAAGCTCAATTCCCTTGATGTCATCGATTAGCTTAACCTTGAACTGCTTTGTTTCAAGGACATCCTTTACTTTTCTGGCATTTTCAGGATTTTTTGATGCTACATTAGTTACGGTCGGCAAATTCAGGATTATTTCTGATGCGAAGTTGGGTCCTGAAAGGGCAACATAGTTTTCATCAAAATATTCGCATATCAGATTTCCCATTGTCTTTAATGAGGGGTATTCGATTCCCTTTGCGGTTGTAACTATGATTGCATCCTCTTTGACCGCTTGCTTCAAAACACTTAATGTTGATCGGAAGGCTGAAGAAGGTATTGTCAGAAATACTATTTCGCAATCCTTTAAATCATTGAAATTATTGACTGGAATGATATTGTCATTCAATTTAGTGTTCGGGTAATATTCTGAGTTGAACCCTGTCTTTTCGATTGAATCTGCAAGTTCAACTCTTCTTACATACAAATAAACGTTATCAACATTTTGAGAGATTATCTGAGATAGGGCAGTGCCTAGACTACCTGCACCAATAACTGCGACATTAGTCATTTATTTTCACCAATCAGTTTATTAAATAAAAAAATAAAATTGAAAGTTTATTTTAAACTTCTAATAGGAATATCCGTCGTCGATTTTGAAAGCCTTGTTGGAATGGGATTCCTTAAGGAACACAGTTCCATTGAATGTTGCATGGACGGTGTAGTTTCCATTGTCAAAGCCTTGAATCTGGATGTATCCTCTTCCGAATTCGTCGGTTGTGACGTTAAACTTATGAGCCCAACCTGAATCATCGAGGATTTTCAAGTCAACGACCTGGCCTGGAATGACGTTTCTGTAGTTGTCCTTAAGTATTACGCCTATATAATCTCCATTCATTATTGTAGTATTGCAGTCTATTTCGACTTTGGTTTCTGTGGTATTCATGGAGATATATGCAAATGCCACAATGGATACAACCATTATTGCTATAATGGCTATCAAAGCTGTTCGTCTTATATCCATAAATTACACTCCTCAATTAACTGTTATGAACCAGTAAAACATCAATATCAGCTGTCTTTAGAACCTTTTCGGCCACGCTTCCAATGATGAATTTGTGAAGGCCGCTTTTTCCGGATGCTGAGATAACTATCAATTCAACGCCTTCCTCGTTTGCAACTTCATTTATTGTTTCAGCAGGAAAACCTGTTTTTACCATGGTTTTGATATTATATCCTTCCGGGAATTTTTCTTTCATGAGCGCAACGCTGTCTTTTGCCTCTTCAAGCATTCCTTTGTTAACTTTTGCTATATTTTTTCTGCTTTGAAATGCGCTTGTTGTCAGTTTGCCTGCAACGGACAAGATGATTATCTCCCCATCATCGGCAATCAATTTTGTTACTCTGTCAATTTCCTGGTCTGCATATCCTGATCCATCGGTTGGAAGTAAAATCTTTTTGTACATTTATATACTCCTTATATAAGTTGATAGTATATTTGTCTTTAATAGTTAATAATGTTTATTTAAACAATTTATCACCAATAGAACATTTCACAAATATCGGGTTTGAACAATATTACAATTGCAATCTAATGTAAATTAGCAGTTTGTTTCATTTTAAATATTCTATAAACAGAACCTATGCCCCAATATTGAGTAGTGAACAACAATAAACCTAAAAATACTTTAAAAATATAATCAATAACGAAAAATGGAGTTTCTATGTCTATCAGCAATGAAAGAAACGTCAATAAAAGTATAATTATGGTATAATGTTTTGTATATTGTCTCCACCCAATTACATCAATAGTTTTTTTAATATTGATTAGATTAAATGCATCCCTAAATCTGCCGGTATCAGCTAATTTAGCCAATGCAATTTCCATGAAAAACATGGTGAAATAAAATACTGCAAAATCAAAAACAATAAAAATAGCTGTATTTACAAGATCATGATTAAATAATAAAGTCACTGTTTCAAAAAAATCCAACAACAAATCTTCAACATCAACTACTGGAAAATTGAATAGTAAAGATACGAACCAAAAAAACAACGATTGAACACTAAGATACACAATAAAAACAACACTTGATTTTAATCCCAAAACAATGACGTCTTTGATTAATATTTTAGGCAATCGTTTACCCTTTTTTATTACATCTTTAGTGATAGCCATCCCATATCCTGCTATGAAAATATATGGTATCATTGACAGATAAAGCGCATATGGTATCCTCATTTCCTCAAAAATTTCCATTAAAATGCAAAACAAGTAGAATAAAGCCAAAATAATTAATAGAAATGGTATGTTATTTGTTGTATAGCTCCATATATCTTTAATTATATCCAATGGCATGATTTCCTCCAAAATCCATAATCCTAAAAGTAATGAAAAAAAACTTTTAAAAAATCAAATCCTTGAAATAAGGCTTAATAAAATGTATTATTTTTATTAATATATAAAATTTTACCCGATACGTGTTTTCTTTTCAACCAGCACTGCATTTTAACCCTTCACCGCAACAATTCCATAATAATTCTGTTGCTAAAACTGCGAGCATTCCTCAATCTGTTGGCGGCAACAATAATGTTATGGTGTTATTATTGTTGATTTTGGTGATTATTGGAATTTGCGGTTTAGTTTATCATCAAAAAAATAAATAAGATTTTCCTGTTAACAACCTGAAAATTTTATATTTTTTTCTTTTTTTAATTTCTTGGTTATTTTTATTGAAATGCTTTTTTGCTTATAGTGCCAATGGCAAGTGTAAGCGGCATCTATCGTGATGCCTTTGGTTTTTCTTGCCACTGGATTTTATCCTTTTCATGGGATTAAAAAAGGCCATTTATTCCTGATTGTAGCTGTATTCAAGTAGCCTTCCGACATGACGGGTTTCGAAGAACATGTCTTTTTTAGCCATTATTATGATAATTGTAAGCACTGTTATTACTATTGTCTCCAGGCATTTTGTCTCTGGAGTTAATGCTATTTTTTCCTGCATGAAATTGACGAAGAAATGGAATATCATGCAAGCTAATATAGAACGGTCGCTTTCAAGATAGACCCATGTAATGACAAATCCCATTGGGATTCCGCTTACAAAAAAGTTGATCACATAAAGAGGATTAACCATAAGTCCTGCTTGATAGGTTCCCTGAATGAAGATTAAAGGGAAATGCCATAAAGACCATAGCACTCCAAAAATCATGGATTCCCAAAACCAGTTCATATAGTTTCCAATAGAATCTTCACAGTATCCTTTCCATCCGACTTCCTCAATTATGGAAGCAATAGTAATGGTAATGAATGCTCCTGCTATTCCAACACCTGTAAAAGAAAAGTTTTCAGTGAATGAAAACTGGCTGAGTGGCTGTCCAAAAAGCAGTGACAAGAGAATGGAACAGACTATTACAATCGCAAATATTATTACGGCCCAAACTACATTCAGCCATTTTACTTTGTAAAATCCTACCATCTTATTTTTAAAGTCTTTCTTAAGCATATCTGAGCCTGAGGCCATAATGAAAACTGTAGATACAATTGCTGGAGCCATGAGGCCTATAAGCATGAGTACTGGACTGATGCTTTCCGGTAAATATATTGCTGGAATCCAGAATATCCAGGTAAAGATATAGGCCAGAGCAAAAAAGAGAACCGGTTTATATTTGTAGTTTTGCGTACTGTTCATTTGACCGCCTCCATATCAGTCTTATCAATCAGATTGTAAATGAAACTCATTGTTCCTTTCTCTGCCCCGAGAAGTTTTTCTGTCATGTCTATAAAGACAGAGATATCCCTTTCACTGAATGCACCTTCATTAAAGGTACCGTCGCTGATGACAAGAAGCATCCTAACACGCTCAGGTATATTGTCGCATTCAAAGATGCCTTCATTTACTCCCTCATTTACAACTTCGGATAAAAGCGGAGTGACAACGGCAATCAATTTTTTTCTGACTTTATGGTGCATTAACACGTTTTCCGGCTGGAAAAGAGCGTTTTTTATTGGCTGTTCTGCTTGGGTTGGTTTTATTGATGCAACTATTCCGACTATTTTTTCAGGTACCGGAATATCCATCGCGATAATCTGCTTTGCCATTTCAGCCTCACTTTCGATCATCATGTCTATGACTTCTTCAAGCATCTGCTCTTTGCTTTCGAAATAGTAGTAGTATGTGCCTTTAGCTATCTGTGCTTTTTCTATGATTTCGTCAACGGTAGTATTCTCATATCCCTTTGTGAGAAACATATCATAAGCTATCTTTAAAAGCTCTTTTTTCCTTTTTTCTCCTTTTTTCATATTTGCCTCCAAAAATGACCATCGATTGATTTTTATATTATAATTGACCTCTCTGATTGTCAATAATTTTTCGACTGTTAGTCGGTTTTTATTGATTTAGATTCTATTATGAAAATCATCATATATAAATATTTTCATAAAATTTAAAATACACCCTATCGACTAAATATGGCTGGCAATAACAATAATGTTATAATAAAAAGAGTAAAGCGATATAATCAGTTTTAAAGTCTAACAAAAGTATTTAAACAATATAAAAAAAATAAGGGGTAAAAAAAGTGGATTACAAGAGTTCAGTTATGGCCTCTTTTACATCCTCCAGATCTTCTGTCGGCTCGAACCTTCTAACGACATTTCCTTTGCGGTCAACGAGAAACTTGGTGAAATTCCATTTGATGTCGTCATTGTCCTTGTAGTGCCTGTCGACTGCCTTGAGAACCAGCTTAAGTTTTGTTGCACCCTTTCCTGTAATGTCCTTGAATGGCTGTTCCTTTTTTAGATATTCATATAATGGTTCTGCGTTTTCGCCGTTTACATCAATCTTGTCGAATATTTCATAGGGAACCATCCATTTAAGACGGCAGACTTCGGTAATCTCTTCTGTTGTTCCTGGTGCCTGGCCGCCGAACTGGTTGCATGGAAAGTCCAAAATCTCAAAACCCATTCCGTTGAATTCAGAATAGATTTCATTCAGTTCAGTGTATTGCGGTGTAAAGCCGCATTTTATCGCAGAATTTACAATCAAAAGTACCTTGCCTTTATATTTGCTTAAGGAAACCATGTTTCCCTCGCCATCCTTTACTTCAAAATCATATATGGACATGTGATATCCTCCTTGAATTTAATTTTAGATTGTACATATTTAAAAGTTATGTAAAAAAAATAATGCAAACGTTTTAATTTTATCAGGAATAAATATAACATTATGACTAGGCAGGATAAAATCGTTAAAACAAGTATAATTGGAATCGTCGTCAACCTCATACTGGTTGCATTCAAGGCAACAATAGGGATACTCGTAAATTCAATCGCAATCACTTTGGATGCAGTCAATAACCTAACCGATGCGCTTTCATCAATAATCACAATCATCGGAACCAAGCTTGCGGGAAAAGCACCTGACAAGAGCCATCCCTACGGATACGGGCGTATCGAATACTTCTCATCTGTAATCATTGCAGCCATTGTCCTGTGGGCGGGAATTACCGCGCTTATGGAATCATGGCCTAAGATATTCAATCCCGACGTAACATCCTATACGACAGTTTCACTGATTATAATCGCAGTTGCGGTAGTCGTAAAATTCCTTCTTGGACGTTATGTGAAAGGTGTAGGCGAATCAATCAATTCACAGGCGCTTGTCGCTTCCGGAAGTGATGCATTCTTTGATGCAATACTGTCTTTTTCCACATTGCTTGCAGCAATCATTTCAATATTCTTCCACATATCCCTTGAAGGCATTTTAGGGGTGATAATTTCACTTGTAATCATCAAGGCAAGTATTGACATGCTAAGAGAAACAATAGACAGCATGATTGGTGAGAGGGTCGATTCAGAATTATCCAAAAAAATCAAGGATTCAATATGTGAAGTTCCAGGCATTTATGGTGCATATGACCTGACCCTTCATAATTACGGGCCCGAACAGATGCAGGGATCAGTTCACATTGAAGTGGACGATTCGCTTTCCGCACTCGATATCCATACATTAACAAGAAACCTAGCCTATAAGATATATGAAGAATTCTCAATCATACTAACATTCGGAATATATTCCAGAAACGATAAATACAAGGATATCCGTGAGGATCTGGAAAAAATAGCCGATGAATATGAGGAAGTCATTGAGATTCATGGATTTTTGGTCTCAGAGGAAAAAAAGTTGGCCACCTTTGACATCATTGTCGATTTCGATGCTGACCGTGAAAAAATAAAAGGGGAGATAATCTCTAAAATAAAGGCAAAACACCCTGAATTCGACTACTTTATAATTGACGACTATGATGTGTCAGATTAATATACTAGTTAATAAATAATATTAATTAAAGGTGTTATTATGAAAACTCAAAATATTATATTGATTGCAATTGCTGTTCTTGTAATTGCATTAGTTGCTGTTGGAATCTACAGCTTTACAGATGGGAATGCTCCCAATTTGAATGTTTCCAACAACAATACAACCAAATTTATCAATATCGGCACCATAAATGGAAACAATACTACCAATACCACTAATGTTACTGTTGTAGGCGACAATTCAACCCGCAACGTTTCACAGGAAAACGGTACAACAGTCTATAAGGTATACGTTCCACAGACAGATTCATATGTGCCTGTAATAGGTGAAAAATATGATAATGAGGTTCACAGATGGTATACCTACGATAAAGATGGTGTAAGATATTACAATACAAGAATTAACCACTAATTCTTGTTTTTTTCTTTTTTTAAATGAAAACCGCACTGATTAGATTGTCCCTGTATGTTGTTTCATCCTTCAGGGATTCTATGTGGTGTATTACGTTCAGCTTCAAATCTTCCAGCTTGATTCTTGTTTCCAGGTCATTGAAGTCAACGTCAAAATGAATGATGTATTTTATGTACATGTCATAGTCGAAGATAATCCAGTCCGGTCCGTTGATGTCTAAAAGCTGAACGGACCATTTTGACATGATATTATTGATTTTAAGCGTAGTTTCCTCCACGTTAAAATCTGAATCAAGAGTTATTTCCTTCATTGATATAAGTCCTCTGAACCTTTTTGAGGCAAGTCTATCTGTATGTCCTCCTTGTTGAAGACTCCAAAGGCTGTGAGTTCCTTTTTGAGAATGGACATTGACTGTGAAACTTCCTCGTTTTCCACTGAAATTATGGCGACGTTCAGCCATTCGTCATCTTCGGAAAGATAGATGCATGGCTCAAAGAGTTGGAATTTGGAAATGAGAGTTAAAAGCAGGTCGTTGATATCGGCCTTTTTGCCGGTATGCTCAAAGTTCAATTGTAAAATCCTTTCTTCAATATTCATAGATTAAGTTATGTTTTCAATATATTTAAAAATTGGTTTCATACATTTCAAGTTTGTCCCTGTTTTGTGAGGCCGCAGAAAATCCTTCAGATACGATAAGCCAGATTGCCTTTAAAAACCCGATGTCGGTCAGTTTATTGCAGTTTTCAAGGGCAAGCATTTCATAATTCGGTTCGTCAATAACATCCTTCAGGAACTGGTCTTTTATGTCTGAGCGCAAATCCCAGTCGATATAAGATTCAAGGATGTCCTTTATTGACACTGAAAAGTTGTTTCCGATTGATTTGGTGATTTCAATCTCATCAGCAGTCATCTCGCCGTCAAGGGACTTTTCAATCTGGATGAATGATGAATAGTCCTGATATCCATATAATGTAAACCTTCCCTCACAGTTATGGGCAGAATACTCATCTATCAGTTGTGTAAACGGTGAATATGAAAGTATGAATACAGCTATTGATTCAATCAGGCTGTTTTTGGAGCAGTCAAGAAGAGTGCACAATATTTCAGTCATTATTTCCTTCAATATGAAATGGGCGAGTTCATGGATTAACGTGGTAATCTGAAGAGAAACGGTTTGCCTGTCATCAAGGGTTATCCTGTTGAAGCTGAAGTATCCGAGTTCCTGGCCGTAGGACTTGAAGTCGACTTCCACAAATGACTTGGCATAGAGCAATATCTTATCGAAAAGCTTCAAATCATCCAAAAGAATCTCATTTGATCTAATCAGATTGTCGAATGTGGTGATTGATGACTTTTTGATGTTTCTTAAAATCCTATTATAATCCTTGGTGCTGAAGTCAAACTCATCTATTCTGTTTTTGTTTTCCTGTGTGAAAATCTCTTCAAAGCTATTGAATTCATTTGATTTGATAAATTTAAACTGTGGATCTGATTTTATAAGCTTAATGTCAACATCCTTAATATGCTTTAGACTGACCAGACATTCCGGGCAGAAATTCTCCTCTTCATGGTATTTCCTAAGGCATTTCGGACAGTATTTGGTCGGCTCGATGTAATATGCTTTGGATTCGCAAAAGTCATATTGGCTTTTTACCAGACTATGTAACTGCGGATGAAGTAAATCATCTATCATCCTCTGCTTTTCAACATCCGGTGTGGAATATTTGGATAATGTTTCAAGACCGATCATATTATACCCACTTAATGTTTCAGTATCCCATAAACACATACATAATAGACAGTACCCATATCACAACGGTTAATATCAAAATGTATTTTCCGTGCTTTTTTGCTTTTTGCGAATCATTTCTGGTCATCAGATAGACTGCGAAAATCAATCCGAATAGGGGAATCAGGATTGCGCATATATAACCCAATACAATCGATAGCGTATGGCTTTTTTCAACTGGATGTACTGGGTATGTCTGAGGGGTTGTCTGTGTAAATCCATTCTGGCCGCTTTGGGCGAAATTATCCAAACTTTTGCCGCAGCTTTTGCAGAATTTTGCTTCATCTACCAATGCTTCTCCACATGAAGGACAATATTTTGTCATTTTATCACCTATACATCTACATTAACATATTCAATATATTATGAATCAAATACCCAATCAATTTAATGAATATTTCGTTTTATTTAAATTAATTGATTCAAGTAAACCTATTGAATTATTATGCCTAAATTCATTATTTTGACAGTTTAATTTTACTATGATTATAAGTATATATCATCTTCATATTATAATTTTGTGCCTAGGGTATTTTGAAGATATAAAAGATTGATTCATATAACCGGTCGTCATTGGCATACCTTTCAAAGCCAAGGGAATATCTCAAAAGAACTGATCTTGGAATCAGGACATTATCGGATTCAGGATTGATAATCAGACCGTCCATGTCCTCGGTCAAAAGGAAATTTACCAAAGTCGCAAGGTTTACAATCTGTGAATACATGTGTTTTGATGTGTTGACGCTTTTCATCTTCTCTTCGGACGTAAACAGTGTCGCATAGGTACCGCCCACATTGTCAGTGTACATTGAAGCGACCGGACCTATATCCTTAAGTGATATGATGTCTCCGCTTAAATCCAAATCAGAAAGCATCAGTGCCATCAATCGGGAATTGGCCATCTTTTCAAAAAGGCTTTCATAATCTCCGATGTTTGAGGGATTTGAAATGAACCTTTCAAGGTCCTCATTGTCAATTGACCTTTTCAAATCGATGAGCTCTTCTGTTGAGTATGGGTTATTTGTAAAAAAATTGGTTTTCGGAATATTTGTAATTGCCAATATGAACTCCTTTTTGAATAAATATTTTTCAGAAGCAGGATTCAGGACATATCCTTCAATATCGGTTGTTTTTAAAATGTTTTGATATAATTCAAAGGGGTTTTTAAGAATCTGGATATCATCAGATGACTTGTAGAATTTGTGAAACTCATCCAGATCGGTAAATAATGGTGTGATTTCGGCTTCCTCGTCATGATATATTATGAAATTCAACGTATTGTTTTCTCTTTTAGCCGGAATGTAGAGATTGGAATATCTGAATTCGTTGATAAGCCTGAAAGTCAAATCTTCGGTCAGCCTATTGTCATTTGAATATATGTCCTCAATTACTGTCCTTAGGTGTTTGTGATTAGTCATCAATGATTATTATGTAGATTATTTGTTATAATACTTGTCCATCTTCTCATTGATGACAGACCTTAAAGCCCTTGCGTTATATGTCCTGAAAGCCAGGGCATCATCCTTGAAGGTCAATACGACAAATTCTCCGAATTCGGTTTCCTGAGTGCCCACATATTTGATTTCATCAAAATGAAGTGTGAACTTTCCTGAAATGACCAGTTCCTCATCCAATATCACCAGTTCAGCTACAACCCATGATACGTCATCCTTAAATATTCCGGTAAGCAATGCCCCGGCACCTGCAAGCACCAGTCCTGTGCCGAGTGTTGATCCGATAAGCCCCACTGTTGCCGCAGCGCCGATAAGTCCTCCTGCAGTTCCGACAACTTCAGGGGAAAGCAGTTTGGAGACCTTTTCCTTTGATGTGGAGTCAACCGGAAACTCAATTTTGGACTTGTTGTGCTGTCTGATATATTCAAGGGATGAACCGTACGGCTTTTGAGGCAGTTTAGGTTCCTCCTTGACGAATATTGTGTTTGCTGTTTCTTCAACAAGGCCTTTGGTAAACTTGATTGTTTCCCTAATCAGGGGCTTTTTTTTGGAACTTTTTGTTTTTCTTCTGACCGGTATCTCATCGCTCATTTTATCCACCTAATAATCCTTTACAGAATCAATCACATAATCGAAATCATGAAGGAAGTCTGAAACGTTCTCCTTATTGTCGTCTTCATTAAGGCTCAAGACTAGTTCATTGACCAGCTCGTCCATTTTCTCTACAAGATTTTCAAGAATCTCCATTCTGGAATTGATTTCGTTTTCGATTTTTGCATTGTCTTCGGAAGCCAGATCAAGGATGTTTGAAACCGCATCAGCATGCTGGTAGAACATCCTGTTTGAGTTTTCAACTGATGTCATGAACCTGTCGTAAGTCAATTGAGGAGGTGTGAAACGCTTTTCAATCAGCTTGCGGGCGTTTTTCTCTTTGATTTCATACATTATCTTCAGTTCATTGAGCTTTGTCCTGTAATGGTCAAACTCATGGAAATTGGATTCTGATTTTTCAACCTTCACCTCTTTCTTATGTCCTGCAGGCTGGGTCTTTTCTATGAGTTCCTTTACAGGCTCTGCGGTTGTAAGCCTATGTATTCCATATCCTGCAAAGAATGTTGGGGTTGCAACCAAAAGACCCAATAGGGCAAAGGCGAAAACGCCAGGAAGGCTGAATACAGCGCCTAATGATGCGAAAAGCAGGAATACCAAAACTGTTATTGTCTTTGTTTTGGATAATGTGTATTCCCCTGTTTGCTTGTCCTGCCAGTAGAAGAACAGGTGTTTTAAGTCTGTCAATAAACCGTAATTGTTGTTTTCAACTACAGCTCTTGGCAATCTGTCTGATTCAAGCAATTTGCCTGCTGATGTTCCTATCACATAAACCAGAGCGGCTATTACAACAGCAAATATTATTATTGATGGTGAGTTGAAAACCAGTGTCATGAACAGCAAAAACACCAGAACCGCCGCCACTTTTGATTTTGACAGGACATAGTAGCTGTCCTGATAATCATAGAATATCTTATGAACTAGGGTGTTGTTTGATTTGGTAATCTCATAAACGTTTCTAAATGAAGTTGATTTGCACTTTGGGCAAAAATTTGCACTGCCATTTACTTTAGATCCACAATTATTACAAATTTTATTAGTCATTTTCAGTCACTAGAAAATCCTCGTATGTCAACGTATTTAATTCTTCATCCGTAATATTCTCTTTTGGAGCTAATCTGTTTGCTTGATTAGTTATAACTTCTTCAAATAGGTTCCTAACGGCTCTTCCATTAGCAAAGTTCGGTGACCTATTTTCATATAATCTTTTAAAGTAGTCCTTTATATACTTATCGGCTCCGGCATCCAAAGTGAGGTTTGACTCCTCACACATAAGCCAGAATATGTTGTACAGCTCCTCATCATTATAGTCCTCGAAATAGATGAATTTGTTGAATCTGGACTCGAGACCGGGATTTGAGTACAGGAATTTCTCCATCAGTGCAGGATAGCCTGCAACAATCACGATCAAATCGTCACGATGATCTTCCATTGCCTTAAGTAAGGTATCTATTGCCTCCTGGCCGTAATCGTTTTCGCTTTTTGATGCAAGTGCGTATGCCTCGTCAATGAAAAGTATTCCTCCAAGTGCGGATTTTATGACTTCCTGGGTTTTGATAGCAGTCTGTCCCACATATCCTCCAACAAGGCCTGAACGGTCGGTTTCTATAAGGTGGCCTTTTGACAATAAGCCCATCTCATGATAGATTTTGGACAATAATCTTGCGACTGTGGTCTTACCTGTTCCGGGATTTCCGCTGAAGACCAGATGAAGGCTCATCGCAGGCTGCTTGATTCCCCTTTCCTGTCTTAACTTTCTGATTTGAACGAGATTGATTAATGAGTTCACGTCCTTTTTGACCTTTTCAAGACCTACAAGCTTGTTTAGTTCATCAAGGTATTCCTCAAGTGAATGTGATTCCTCTTCACTTTCCGGTGCGTCTTTTGAGATTGGCCTTTCAATCGGATTCAGGTCAATGTTGTACTTTTCAAGCTTTGACTCAAGGTTGGCAATGAACTTCTGATACAGGTCCAGAACGTCATCATTAAGCTCGTTGTCAACTGTAATGAAGAACTTTCCGAATACCTTATAGCATGAAAAGAGCTCGTTGCAGCTGTTTAGATTATGCATGTCAAAGTTCTGTCCGTATTCGTCAAGCTCATGAAGGCATTTGAACGACAACGGCAAATCGCAGTCCGCCTTTATGTCTGCAAGGTTTGATATGTCCTCTTTTGTGTAGGTGGTGTTCAATAGGGTGTTGATGAATTCCAGTTCGTTGTCTGTGATTTTGCCGTCACCAAGACCGAGATATGCAAAATACTTGAACAGGTCATCCAGAATCAGGCTTTCAAGCGTCACGTCCAGATCCGCAATTGACGGGCAATATGCTGAAAATATGTTCAGTGTCTTTACCAGAAAATTCAGATTTGACAGGTAATTGGTCAGATAGTCCATATGAACCTTTTCGACTTTGCCGCCGCAATTTGAGCATGTATTTTGAGAGCTATCCAGGATTCTACCGCAATTGTTACAAACAGTCCACTCTAACATAGATGATACCTTACACTTTTTTTAATAATATATAATTTTAATTTAGGATAAATAAGTTGTGTTTAAGATTTTATAGATAGCCCATTTCGGCAAGCTCATTTAATCTCTCTTTAAAGTAATCGAGATGTTTTGATTCAATCCCCGAATTCAGAAACCTCATGATGATCTGGACTTCCTGCTCATACAGTTCAGCTTCATGATACACCTTCGATAGGTTCAAATAGGGATAATCGTCATTTATGAACAGATCGTTTTTAAGAAGTCTTCTGAAGAAATAGAATGCCTTTTCATAGTCCCTGTCATTAAGGTAGGAGTTTCCCAATTCTATGAGTCTCTGCTTTTCCGTGTTGTCAGCGCAGTAGTCCTCTATTGCCTCTTTAAATGTATCCGGAAGGAACCTGTTTGCAGGATTGGTCCTGATATATGATTTGAAGCGGCTGTCAATGACATATGTTCGGCAGTAGTCGTTTTCATCCCTCATTCCCCGGCCATGGGTCTGGACCATATTGAGGCATGTCTTGTAGTCATACCATTCGGGGTCAATCACTGTCCTTTGGTTGACTTGCTTGTCTCCCCAATCTGGATATGGAATCTTATACATTATCTGGAAGCGGCACAAGTCATCGGGCAGGTCCACTCCTTCTCCCATTGACGGCGATACAAGAACCAATGGTTCTTCTGATTTGATGAATGTCTCCAGCTGTTCAGCCCTGTTTTTGGAGTCATGGCCAATCAGTCTGGAATTGTCCAGCTTGTCAATGAGATAGTTCATGCATTTGCTGCTGACGGTATGTATTATTCCCTTTTCGTTTTTGTGCTTTTCGAGGATTTCATCTATTGGCCCGATGGTCTTTGGAGCATTGGCACTTATGAAGTTTCTTGAAAGATTATAGCCCTCATGTGCAAATATCTGATTTCTCTGGATGTCAAATGGGCTTTTTCGCCTGATTTGATATATCTCATCATGGCTTATTCCAAGCCATTCGGCAAATAGATTACAGTCAAGAATTGTCGCGGACATGAAAAGGACCACATCAGCGTACTTAAACAATGTGTCCTTGGCATAACTGTTTACCTTCAATGGCTTGAACTGGGCAATCTCAGAAGAATCGTCAAAGTCGAAAATCCAGGTTTTCGGGTCAATAACCATATGGTCAGTGAATCGTTTGCAGTCGTTTATCTGATGCTTTATGAATGCAATCTTTTCTGCCAATTCCTCATTTTGAAGCGATTCAAGCTTGTCAAGCTCTTCAGTGTATTCGTTTTGGATTTTGTCTATGAATCTCATCCAATGTGAGTAGTTTTGAAGGTTAAGCTCTTCAATCATCTCTTCGGTTAAATCAAAGTCAAGATACTCCTTCAAATCCTCTTTTGAAAATTCAAGTGTCAACTGGTCCATCAGCATTGACTCCAGGTTATGGGCCTCATCACAGATTAATAGATCTCTTTTTTGAAAGTCCTTGACGTAATTGAGCTCCAAAAACAGGTATGGATAGTTTGAAATGACGGATCTGGCATTCAATGCCAAATATTTCTGGTAATAGTAAGGACAGGTGTTGTCTTTTGTTATTTCATTTGTCCTGTTTTTAAGAGAATACCTGCAGTCATGGCCTTCGGTTATGCACTTGCCTTCGCTGCACGGCTTTGGGACAAGTGCATTCTTATATTTAAGGCAGTTGAAGTTCTGTCTGCCCTTGACGACCTGCAGATTGTTGAAGTCCCTCAGGTACTGGTCCTGGAGCTGCTTGGTGATGGTTAAAATGTATGAAGACTCGCAAATCGAAGCCAACGTTGCGGCTATCGCAGATTTGCCGGTTCCTGTTCCTGCTTCAAGGACAATATACTTATAGCCACTTTCAATCGCTTCAAGAATTTCCGATACTGTTTCAAGCTGGCCCTCTCTAGGATTGGTGAAGGGAAAATGCATTTGTGCTTTTGGATTTATTCCAGAGTAGTCGCTATATTGCCAGCCTGTCATTACATTATCATATATGAATTGGCATATAAATACAATTTTAGTGAGAGCATTTGAAAAGTAATCTTTGAGGCAAATCCTGACTGCAACATGAAAATAAGAGTTTTTTAAAAAAAAAATAGTTTATTCAAATTTTAGATGGTTAAAGATTTGTTCCATGTGGTTTATGGCATCGAATACATCGATTGGTGTTAAATCAGCGTATGGTTCATAATCAGCTTTTTTTTCTTAATTGTGATAATTTTGACAATTTATACCCAATAATATTTTTGCCAAAATCCTTTAAAGCATTTCTAACTTGAACATGTTCACTAATTCTTTCTTCTTTTGGCTTAAATTCATTTATTGGGATGGGTCTGAAATTCATAACATCATCAAGCCATAATTCGCAAAACAGGTATGAACTGAAATAAGCCCTATTGATTATTGTAGAATTTATGCTTCTGTCATCACAACCATCTGGAATCAACCGACTTTTTAAGCTTAAAAGCTTTAAGGTTAGCAAATATAAATGAAATTGAGGGCATTTTCTAATATCCATATATATTCCTCCTATAACCAAATATTTACTGTTCTGTTAAAGTTTTCAATATTGTTGACTTTTGAAAATTCATCCATATGGTCACATATTTCCAAAAGAATCTTGTCCAATTCCTCTTGAGGGGTCCCGTTAACCTTTTCAAAACAATAGATATATTCCTGAGTGTCAATATCAGGTATTTCTTTTAAGGTCATCTCACCCAAAACATCATACCCTTTAGCAAAATCGGAAATTTCGCTTGTATACAATTTTTCGGCAGGTTCCATTCTTTTCCTAAAAAGATCCAATTTTGTCACCAAATTATCTCCTTGTTCGCTCTAATTCATATAAAATCTAAATTTTCCCGATGGGAAAAAGTACAATTATATATTTAGTTTCTTTAAATATAAATTTAATGTTTAAAAATTCTTTAATATTAAAAATAACATGTTTACATCAATATTTCATTCTAAAGCCAATTTTGTGAAATGAAAGCAATTTGAAGATGTGCACAAAATTGTGTCAAAACCTGAATTAAAAAAAGTAAGAAATAATAATTGAAAGCCTATTCAATTATTATTGTTTCGTTTAAAGTTTGTGTTTTTCCATTGCTGTCTGTGAACTCTACGGTCATCTCATGTTTTCCAAGGAACTTTTCGATGATTTCAAAGATTACCTGCAACATGTCATCGCCTGTATCACCTTCAAAGACAAGAATGCCATCAATCCAAACCTTCAGATGCCCATTTGTCAGATTGAAGTCGAATAGATCAATCAAATCCTTCAGATAGACAAAGCTTGAGTGGCAGATAAGCTTCATGTCGGATGCGCGATATAATGAGTATGCATGTCCTGCGGCTTTTGGGCCGTATCCTGCAGGCATTCTCCAGCTCTTTGAGGAAACCGGATAATGACCTTTATTGTCATCATCATCATCTGTGCCGTTGTCAGCTAGTACGGTAAGTGTGTTTATGACGCATTTGCCGTTGAAGACCGTTTCGATTGCATAAACTCCAGGCTCAAGAAGCGGCAATTTGAATGTTGCGATTCCATCGGCATCGCTTTTGGCGGTCAGGATGTATTCGCCGACCAGGACAGTGACGATTGCATCGCTTTCGCCAACATCCACGACAAACGGCTTGTCTTCGGAGAAGTATTTCTCGATATCCTCAGTAATGAATGACTCGTTCATTGTGTATACCTTTATGCAGGCCACAATACCTCTTGAGACTAGATCGTCAACCTTACCGCCCATGCTTACATATGATGTTGCGTTTTCCAAGTGAAGCCTTGTTAACTGAAGGAAAGGCACGCCATTCGCCTCTACAGTTACTGTAAAGATGTCACCTTCCTTGATGCTGATTGCCTTGTCAAGGACTGTGGTATGGTATCCCATATATGATGATTTTCCGCTCTGGGAGTAGAGCACATTGCCGTTGACTGCAACATATATGGCATAGTCTGTGCATTCTTCATTGAAGTATGTTCCGACGGCTGATATCCAGTCATCGCCGATGGATTCATATTCATTGGTATAGTTGAGAATCTTTGTGTAATTTGCTAAAAAGCCATCGAAGCCTGCAATGTCATACTCATATGCCTTGTTGTAGACATCCGTATTGTTTATGATGTATCCAACTGCATTCTCTATTTTAATGACATCATCATAGTATGAAAGGTAGAAATATCCATCATCTCCCCAGCTTTCGCCCCAGCTGTTCTTGCATATCCATGCGCCGTCACCAGGTGGGGTTATGCGGAAAGATTCCTTTGGGAATGCATCGTCCCAGCCGACCACAGCCACAAAATGATTTCCCTTGGATGCGTTATTGCAGTAGCTCGCATTTGTTTTCGGATTGAAGTACTCTGATCTTGGGTCTGCCCCATTGACATATATTGTCAATGCGCCGTAATTTAGCAGGGCCTCCTTGACCGCATCCGTATTATTGGTATCGACCAATGCCGCATCGAGAATATGATAGCAGTTTGGAGTGAAGAGTATTGGAGAAATCTTACCCAACTCGTCATATGTATCATATTCGGCATCAACGATTCCAAGCCAGCTTAGATAGTAGGAAAGGCCCATGGATAGGGTTCCCGCTTCGGACGTATATGGATTTCCATAAATGGAATACATGAGCATAGTATTTTGAACATTGTTTTCAGAAAGGTCCAGTGTCATGTTTGTGGCAATGAGGAACGCCGATTCTACAGCGGCGTTTGCGCCGAATGCCCAGCAGGCACCCATGGAACCCTGGTCCTTGACAGGGGTTACGGCATTGAAGTCTCTCAAGTCAAAGTAAGGGTCAGTGACGCTTCCTGTGATTTCGATAGGATTGAGTATGATCTCATTTCCTGGAAGGTCTGAAACATAAACGTAGTTGACATCATCCAAATCGAAGGTATCGGGATTTTCCTTGGCAACAGTGACATTTTTGTAGTAAGAGCCGTCCTTTGAAAAGACTCCATGGATGGCTTCGCCGTTATTCAGGAATTCTGAATCTTCCACTTCAAAATAGGTGTCATAGGCATAGATTGCCCCGCCATAATCCGCTGAGTTGTTCTCGAAATTGGAGGTTGCGATTTCAACATTAGAATTATCGACAAGCATCGCTCCGCCAACCAAGAACAATGCCTGATTTCCTGTGAAATTGACATTCTCCAAAGCTACGCTTGCATTTGATGCGTAAACAGCTCCTCCGCTATAATCTGCAAGGCAGTTGAGGAAGGTTGAATAAGCGATTGCGATATTGCCTCCAAGCTGCAGCACGGCACCTCCGAATTCGGATGTGCAATCCTCAAAGAGTGTCTGGTTGATGAAGGTAAAGCCATCCGGAAAATATCCAACGCTGTTGACGTCGGCATATATCGCTCCGCCGTTTCTGGAAGCGGTGACGTTGATGAATACGCAATTCTCAATTTCTGTGTATTGGCAACCCTTGAATGCAACGGCACCGCCAGTGGCATCCGCATGCAGGTTGATGAATCTTGTGTTTTTGATTTGGTTCCTACCGCCGTCGTTATAGACCGCAGTTGCATATCTTGAAGTGAGATTGGCAAAAACGCAGTTCGCGACAGTGATTATGGAATCGGATCCCTTGATGAGGGACCAGCGAATCGGCTCATCATTGATGAAGAGGGAATCGTCAACTGCGACTTTGCTCTCCATTGAAAAGATTGCTGAGCCATCAGGGGCGTAATTATTGATGAACATGTCATTGACGCTATAATAGTCGCTACGGAATGCGTATACCGCACCTGCGCATTCATTGTTGGAATTGTTTACAAAGGTTACATGCTCTGTGGCCAATTCACAATTCGCAAGGATGAGCGGAGCGTCTACGCAGTTTGTAAACGTAAGGTTTGTTATATAAACCGTTCCGTTTGTAAACTTGAAGGCACCCGCAGCATTCTTCCCGTCAATCACATGGCCGTTCCCGTTTATGGTAAAGGCAAATCCGTCTTCCATGTTCACCTGAACATAGGGTCCGTCGCCTTCCATGAACTCATAGTCATCGGTCAAATCCAGGATGCTTCCTGACTGTGAAATTGCATCAGTCAAATCGGAATATGATTTGACTTGCGCGTCAGAAAGCATGATTGAATCGTCAGCACCTGTCTGATTTGCATCGGCGGCACTGACAAAACCGACAGAGACAAACAATAGAAATATTAGCAATAAAGATATCTTATTAAATTTCAATGTTGTTCCTCCAGTTTAAGTTATGATTTCAATACATATAATGTTTTTTCATTATAACTTTGACTTGAAGGATTCATTGATTGTGATAAAAATATTCAAAAAAAGAAGGGTTTAGGTAAACCCCTGATTAATAGTTCTCGCCAATCCATCCCTGGTTGTTCGGCCATCCGCACACGTCGCAGTATCCGTCGTCATCCATTTCGGCACCGCATTCCGGGCAGCGTGGGCTTTCCCTTTCCTCAACAGTTTCAACAATGATGTTTTCCTCATTTGGACAGTCCTCGCATTCCCATTCGTTGCCTTCCCAGTCAATGTAGGATTCGCAGTACTCGCAATAGAAGACTCCTTCGCCCGTATCCGAGCCGCATTCGGGACATTCATAGAACCGGTTCTCAATATCCAGTTCCTCGCCGCAGAACGGGCATTCATAGGTGATGTCATCCTCATAAAAAGTGGCTGAGCAATATGGGCATATGTTACTTCCCCATTCATATTCAAATTCCTCTCCGCAATGTGGGCATTTCATAATAAAACCTCCTACATGAGCTTTGCTATGACATATTTGTCAATGTATGTGAACATTATCCTTGCCTTCTGGTTGTCTTTAATAATGTCCTTGATTTCGCTTGCGCTTTTGGCCTTGCCTGTCAATGTGTTGGCTGAGTTGGCAACATATCCTGCAGTTTTGCCGCCTATATCAACCCTGATTGCATCGGGGTCATTAACATTATCCGGCTCCCTGATGAGATCCACTATTTCACCGTCGTTCAAAAGCTTGTGGTCATGGTAGAACCCGGTTCCCGCAATGCAGATTAGGTTGTCATCGGTGTTTTCCAATAGTTTTGTTTGATTTTCGACCATTTCCACCTTATCGTAGAGTTTTGCTGCAAGTAGATAGCAGATGTATCCTTCCTTTTCCTTTCCCATGGACTCCAGGATATCGCCTTTGGTTATGAGAAATCCTTTGCGGTCCTCATCGTCATCAGTAATCTTCAGAGCCTGATTTATGTATTTGATGGCCTTGTCGAGGCTGTGTTGCCTTTCGCATTTGGCAATCTTTTCAAGGAGCCTTGCCTTGTTGTTGACAACTACCTGTGAGTGATGCATATCCAGTGACCTGTTGTAGTATATCAGGGCATCCTCATAATTTCCCAAATCCTCGTGGATGATTGCCCTGACGTTGTAGCATTCAGAATCGGTATCGTCTGCTGCAAGAGCGCGCTTGATTGTTTCAAATGCCTGCAAGTATCTGCCCTGCTGCCTTAGTTCCCATGCCTCGTCGGTAATGATTTGGGCTTGTGTCTTTTTTGGTCTTCTTGGAGGCTGTGAGTCATCATCCTCATCATCTCCGTCGATGTATCCCATATAGGGGATGTCCGGAACGCCGATGCTGTCTCCCCAGTCTGCAGGATCTCCCACTTTCCACTCATCCATCTTTATCACCAGCCTACTTGAATTAATAATATGTTGTGTTTATCCTATAAAAAACTTATTGATTTCACTATTGTCTTTTTTCTATTAAAAAGAATTGAAATTCCCACTAAATAAGTTTTTGATTATTAAATTAATAAATAGCATAATAATGGTAATGATAATAATAAATAAATTATTTATTCAAAAATAAAAAATGATGACGGATAAAAATAAAAAATCCATCATTACAACTCAATATTTTATATAATAATATATTAAACTGGAATTGGTTTAACATTATTAATTTTATTAAATTCTAATAAATTGTCTCTAATATTATATCCATGATTATCTATTTCATCAATTGAGCAAGTAGTCTGAATAACATATTGTTTTCCATTATGTTCAATACATTCAATATAACCACAAAGCTCAGTTTCTCCATCTACGAACGTATAAATATTATTTTCAAAAGGATCAGATATATAATTATCATTATCCACAAAAAATATATCTTTATATTCCTTTGAATAATCATAAATAATTAACCCTTCGCCTTTACCGTTCATAAAGCCTTCACTATGGTCATGATTGAATTCGTATTCTAAATGAATAAATCCATCAGGAATTTTAAAATCATTTATATTAACTGCAGAAACGGCACCAATTGTTAAAATAAATAAAATTAAAATTATTAAAATTTTTTTCAATTAAAACCACCTTTAATATAATCTCTAAACAGGAGTTGGTTCTACCTTGTTAAGTTTATTAAATTCAATAAGGTTATCATATAATTCTGTAGGAACAGAACTTACATCATTGGTTCTTAAAAATGAAACAATCAAATATGTATTGCCATCTTTTTCTATAAGCTCCTGGTATCCACAATAACCCGCATCAGTATACACATAAATATTATTGTCATAATATTCACAGGTATGCATATCATAATTTCCAAACCAAATGTTTTTTAATCCATTCCAGTTATAAATATTTAAGTTTTGAGAGTTATTGTTTTGAAAGTTATAACTACCATCATTAGCTTTACCCATAGATTTAAAACCTTCTGGGGTAGTAAAATCATCAGGGTTTACAGCTGAAACACTGCCAATTAAAAAAATTAGCATACATAGGAATATAATAATTATTTTTTTCATTGTCACACCTTTTTAATAAGTTAAATAGTTAATGGTTTAACATTATTTAGTTTATTGAAATCTTCTAAATTATCCTGAATATATCCGCTTTCAGATTCAAGATTATCAATTAGAATTGTTGAAATCACAATGTATTTATCTCCTTTATAGTCAACTACTTCTAAAAGACCACATAAATTATTTTCATTATCTGAAAAAACATAATAATTATTTTCGTAGTATTCAAAAGCGTAAAGACCATGATTTGTTAGGAAAAGTTGTTTTGAAGCTTCATCATATTCATAAACAATCATGCCCTGACCCATATCATTAATATAACCATCACCATCATCCATTTTTTTAAAATTGTCCGGATACTTAAAATCATGGACATTAGCTGATGCTACAAATCCCATTGTAAAAATTAATATAATTAATACAATGCATATTTTATTAATAAATTTCATTTTTTAAATCTCCATTATTTTTATATTCCATAATATCTTTGTAAAACATATGCCTCATCACGTTCTTTAATTTGTTTACAAGCATCTGTGTATGTAGGTGGGAAATATTGTTGGATACTTGAAGCATTTAAATTACCAGTTTTATTCATATTTTTCAATGTTTTTAAATCATAAGGATTACTACTGTGAACCATAATATCTGGGTATTGGTTTACTTCAGGTATATAAACACATTCAACAGGTTTTACACCAGGATGTGCTTTAATATCTGAAACATCATACAATGGTGTTTGATGCGGTGCTACTTCTCTTGATTTATCAACAGGATTATAACATGTTATAATATAATTTGTGCCATTTACGGTACATTTCATAATACTTCCATACATATCTTCTTTTTTAATTCCATTTGGATTTGAGTCTTCTTTTACTTCTAATTTATAACCATTACTAAGATTATTTACATATGTTTCGACGCCAGATTCATTACTCTCAAGAGTATATTCATTAGGAATAATTATTTCTGTTTTGTTCATATCCATTAGCATTACTGCACCCGCAATAACTATTATTGCTGCTGCAATTAATACTCCGATTATTATTTTTTGATTTTTCATAAAAAACACCCTCTAATTTATTCTTCAAAATCAATTAATTTTGTTCCACAACCTGGACAGAATCTAGGATTATTTATTAATCCATGTCCACATTCACTGCAATATTTATCATATTTTATTCCGGAATTTTTTATTGTATTATTGTTAAAAGATTTCATTACAGCTTGTTCAGGCTCAGTCGGTATTGTTAATAAAAATGCGCAGAATAAACCATAAATACATAAAATTAATTGAAGTATATCAGCTAATAGCATTGTTTCAACATAACCATCATAAAACATATAACTACTAGGCATATAATCAGTAACTGTAATAAATAATGAACTTATTCCAACAAGGAGAAACAGTAAAAGAATCACAATTGAAATTATTGCAAGAGCTTTGCTGTTTTTTATTGTTTGATTTGGTATAATTAAAAAGATACAAGGAAAAATCAATATCAAAACATCCCCAATTCCTATGGCAGGATGTCCAATTGCCCAGAACAAAAATCCAACTATAATGCCAACAACACCAAAAATTGTCTTATTTTCATATGTAATTTCTGATTTTAATTCTTCTAAACTATTCAATAATAACTCCCCCTCCTTACTAGAAAAATAAGTATTAATTAATATTTATTTAAGTAATAAATATTATATAAAAGTTGTTAATAAATAGATGTAAACCTATATAAACTAATTTAAAAAAAGTTCAATTAATTATTTAATGTAATCTCACCATAATTACATTCAAATTAGTAAAATAATCATTTCAAATAATTTTCAATGAAATTATTAAACGCCATATTATCTACAAAACCCGCACTATAGACAATTCCTGCCCGTTCATATCTTCTGTGATGAGTCTGAAGACTTGATTCATATGATGCATCCAGTTCCCTATCATGTTTTTCATGTGCCAGGCGTTTGCATATTGACGGAATCATATTGGAACATCTGTAGGATCTTCCTCTTGACCTTTCACGATTTGGTTCATATTTATCAGATATTGAAACTACCCTGTAGACTATTCTTGAATTGTTTAAAAATTCCCTAATATCTAAAAACTCAACATTATCTTTATTTTTCTGGTAGTACTCTTCATATATTAACGGTAAAGCTATTATCACTGTTTCCAGGGGTTTAGCCGCAAGACCGTTCAGCATTTTATCCGAATATTTGGATAGGACTTTATCCAACAGAAACAGTTCATGTTCAAGTTCATCATTTAACTTTTCGTTTTTGATTTTAAGATTATCTACAACTTCAACAAGTGTGCATTTACTTGAAGTCTTGCATAAAAAATCTCCTTTAAACTCAATGAGAAAAATGAAGAAGTTATCGCCTTCCTTTTTATACCATATAGCATCTGTTGTTTTTGGAGTGATTCTCAAATTGCCTTCTTTAAAGATACTGCATGAATGACAAATATCATCTAAGGCATACATCTTGAACTCATTTTTCCCATTATCCATTGGAAGAATAGATACGCCTTTTGAGTTTTCGGCAATTTCATGGGCCTTTTTGTAGAATTGCGGGAAAGAACCAAGAAATTCAACAAATTGAGCTTCCTCTTTTGTTAATGGCATTTTCTTACCCCTTAAACAGTATTTTTGCTTTTATTTTGTCAAGTTCATCATAAGCTTTTGTGAGATTTTCGTAAACTTCGCCCATGTTTTTAGGGTAGATTTTCTTGAAGCTGAATTTACCGTTTGCAGTTTTATGAGTTAGATAAAAATTGGTCTCGTTAAGTAAATCATAATAGTGTGCATAAAGAGAAATTGCCTCAATAAACATCGAACTGTTGGAGTTTAAATATATATGAATGTTTAAATCTCTGACAAGCAAAACCAGGATTTCTGCAAACTTGATTTGCCACTCAGGATGAAGGCTGGCTTCCGGCTCGTCAATGATTAAAAAAGAGTTTTCCTTTAATCTATTGTTTTTCAAGAGAAGCACTATTATTCCTATTTCCTTGATTCCTGACGAAGTAGTTTTTAAGCAATCATCATTAATGATATTCTGGATTTTGGCAATATTTTCAGATTCAATTGTTTCATCAGGTTCTTCTAAAGCTTCTTTGATGTGGATAATGTGGTCAACTCTTAAGATATCCAAATCTTTAAGATCTAAAATTGAGATGTTGTCAATGTAGAAAACCTCTTGAGGACTTAAATTGCCTTCAAATGTAACGTTATTATCATTAATTTCTGATAAACCTTCACTATCCATAAGATACTCAAAAGATTCATCATCATTCTGCGATTTGAAATAGCAGTATAAAAGTTTGGATATTGTTGACTTGCCGCTTGAGTTGACACCACCAATCACATTGATTTTGGAAATGTCAATGTCTGCATTGCTGATTGGACCTACATCATTTATTTTAAGTTTCATGGATTCACCTTAACAAATTATACTAAATTTACAATACTTGCAGAAATTACTTTCTTTTTTAGGAAATTCTTCTGAATTAATTTTTAAAGCTACATCATTTAATTTATCTAATTGAGTATTTATTTTTTCATCTGTAACTTCAACCTTATTCTGATAGTCTGTTTTTACAAAATGAGTTATTGCCTCATTAATTTCATAATCCTTAAAGTCAGCAAGTTCCTTTAAAGCTGATGCATAAATATACAACTGCTTTTCATAGTGAGCAATTTTATTAACGTCATGTTCTGCGTTTTTATAGTCCAGGATTCCGATTTCCGTGTCGGAAATCTTATAAATCAAGTCGATTGCTCCATTTAGAATATAGTTATCTCGCTCTATTTCAAATGGAAGCTCCGTTTCCAGGACTTCCCTGTTTATTGAATATGTATTGTAATAATCCTGAACTGATTTTCTAATCTCATCAAATTTGTCTTCATTTTCCTCTAAATCAAACAGTGATGTGAAAACCTCTTCGGTAATCTTATTCAGCTCCTCATCTGAGACTTCGTGATTTTCCTTCAGTTTCAGATTGACCTTTTCCATTATTTCGTGGAAAACCGTTCCTAAATTTGTTACATTTTCGCTTGAAACCCTAAATCCGAGGTTGTAAATCAGGTTATACATGAATGGGCATAGGTTATAGGTTGAATAGCTTGAATAGTTCAGTTTAAGTTTTTCATCCTCCTGAACTGGAGCGTGTTTTTTTATTATAACTTCAGACAATGCATCTTCATTTAATGGTTTTAAGGATTCTTTGATTTTATTTATTTCATCAGGAAGTTCTCCGCAGCATGACAATATCAGTAAATCGGCTGCACGTGTCATTGCAACATAAAGAATATGTGCCTCTTCAGCTTCATCCAGCCTGTTTTCCTCTTCAATCAGGCGATTGTCATATTCTTCAATAGATAGTTCGACTTCATCATCGATTGGAATGTCTTTATATTTTAAAAATCTTGTAGGAGTGTAGAATGTTTCTTTACCGTTAATGTAATTCTTTTCACGGTTCGGATCTTTGATTTTCATTGGAAACTTATCCTTCTGGAGTGTTGCAACGATAGTTACCGGAAATTCAAGACCCTTTGATGCATGGATTGTCATCAGCTGCACTCCGCCCTCATTGGAATAATATGAACTGTAATCACCAATCATCCTATTTAAAAAGTAAAATAACCCTTTAACATCCGTTTGTGATATGATTTCTTCATAGTTGTATATTGTCTGGGTCAATGCTGCTAGGTTATTGACTTTTGTTGTGTTTTCATCAATATCGGTGAAATAATCACTTAAGGATAACAATTCATAATATACATCAAGACATGTCAGTGATTCTTCCAAATGTATTTTATCTCTTAAGTCTTCTAATTTTTGGAAAAATTCTCTGTCTTTATCATTGCTGATTTTGGATAAATCCACTACTGGCTTTTCAACTTGATTGAAGATTTCATATAATGTATCCTGGTCTTCGTTTTTTCTGATGTTGTGAACTGCTCTAACTTTGTTTCTTCCTTCTTTTTGGCGGATTTGATTTTCAATTCTTAAAAGCTCATCATGGTATGAATCCTGAAGCTCAGTCAGGTACTGTTTAGTTTCATCTGCAAGTGACCAGATTGTATCCTCCTCATCATCTGTGCAGAATCCTTTAAGGTTCAGCTCTTTTAATTCATCCTGTGAAGAAACATACAAGTTATCTGTTCTTCTAGTAATATACCACAGCAAAAGAATGACAGATTTGACTTCAACCTGATCTTTCAAGTCTGCCTGGCCGCGTATGGTGAAATTGATGCTGTTTTCATCCAGCAGTCTGATTAATTCCGGAATTGTTTTGTTGTAATGCTTTCTGTAAAGTACTGCAATGTCTTCATAATTTACATCTTTGTTATGTTTTAGGTACTGGATTGTGTTGAAAATCTGATTTGCCTCATCTTGCGGTGATTCGACTTTTATGAATAATGAAGGATTGGTATATCCTAGATTGTAGCTGACCATGTGCTTCTGGGAATAGTCCTTTCTGTACTCTTCAATGAACTCTTCAGTCAATTCGACTATATCTTCAGTTGAACGGTAATTGGTGTTAAGACTGATTAGTTCATGAGGTGCATTTTCACATAATTCCTTAAAATAATCGCTGTAGGAGCTTCTAAAGGCGTAGATGTGCTGGTCAACGTCACCGACTGCAGTGAAATAGTCTGAGTTTTTTCTTAATATTTCGAAGATTTTAAATTGCAATGGATCAGTGTCCTGAAACTCGTCAATTAGAATGCAGTTGTATGGAGTTTCCGGATCCTTTTTGAGTTCTTTTAGAGTTTTAAGCTGTAATGTGTCATAGTCGACATAGTCAAATTCATCCAGAAGCTTGAGGTAAATTGGGTATGATTTTGCAATCTGCAGGTATCTTGCATTATACCAGTCATCCTTTAAATCTTCATCTTCGACTCTCTTTTTGGAAAAGTGATTTAAGGAGCTGATGAAATCTATGTAGTTTTGTGAAATTGGTCTTGTGTCTTTAATGTAATCTGTTAGCTCTTTTGAGTTGACATTAAAACATGTGTACTCCCCAAATTTGTTAATTACTGAAGAGATTTGGTAATCTAGTAGAGTGTATTCCTTTGTAAATCCTAATTTGTCTTTGAATTTTTGAATGAACAATGCCTTCTTTTCTGAGGAGTCATCGTCAATTAGATTTAAAAATTGGTTTTTGGTCTTGAGGTATTCCAGGCAGAATGAATGGATAGTGGAGATTTGCATTTTTGAAATGGTTTCGTCTGAAAGAGAGGTTTTGAGTTTGTTTTTTAGGTTTTCGGCGGCTTTTCTTGTAAATGTGATTACTAGAAATTCCTCTGGGTTGACGCCGCTTTCGATTAGATGAATGATTCTGCTTACAATGACTGTAGTTTTGCCTGAGCCTGGGCCGGCTTCTACTAAAAGAGTTCCTTTTCCAAAATTGATTACATCTTCCTGATTTTTGTTGAATTCCATTATGATACCTCTATACAACAATATTGTGTTAAAATTATTTATATATTATTTAATCATAGCTACTTTTTTGAAAGTTTAACATAATTGACCTAACATTTACAGTCGACATTAACAGATGAAAAAAAGAATGATTAATGATATTTTTTTATTATTCTAAAATAAAGTTTAGAATAGAGATAAGCCATAAGTAATATTGTTAAAGATAATTTGAAATTGATGGCTTATTTCAATATTTTTATGAATATCTTTTAAATTGATTTCATATCAAAAATTGCTCTGACCTTGTAAAATTGCTTTGAGAAAATATTTATGGTATTTACAATAAATTTTATTATAATATTATATTCTAATAAGGTAAGATTACTATGAAAATAAACTTTAATGAATTGGACGGTGCCGATTTAATCATTGATTGTATATATGAAGGTGGAAATCAAAAGAATCTCGCTGATGATCCATTATCTAAAATATTTCCAAAATGTGGAAATATGGGAGGATTTAGAAAAGTACACCGTGATGATGACAGAAGCAAACCAGCATATGTAATATTATACACAACAATGTCTGAATTAGAATGGCCAGATTATCTTGATGAAGAAACAGGAATCTTTAGATATTTTGGAGATAATAGAAAACCTGGAAGAGAAATCACCAACACAAAACTAAAAGGAAATGAATTATTAGAAAGTATATTTGAGACATTAAATTCAAAAGAAAATTTAGAAGACATTCCTCCATTTTTCGTTTTTAAAAAAACTGGAACTGGTAGAAACGTCCAATTTTTAGGTTTAGCAGCACCAGGTAACCAAAACATCTCCCCCGATCGTGATTTAGTAGCTTTTTGGAGAACAATGGATGGAAAAAGATTCCAAAACTATGAAGCTTATTTTACAATATTAGACACCGGTGAAAAACCAATAACTCAAGAATGGTTAGTTAGTTTAATAGAAAACCATGAAAATAATTTAAAATATGCTCCTGATGTCTGGAGAGAATATATTAAAAAAGGAAGAGATGGAATTCACGCTCTTAAATCACCACGAATTCAAGATATACCTTCAAAACAAAAACAATTAGAATGTGATAGTGAAGGAGAAAAATGTCTAGAAATTATTAGAAACCATTACAAAGATAATCCTCAAGGTTTTGAAGCTTGTGCATGCGATTTAATAAGTAAAATGGATTCAAATTTTATTAATTTTGAACTAACCCGCCCTTGGCGAGATGGTGGTAGAGATGCTTACGGAAAATATCAAATTTTTACTGGAGGAAAAGCCAATTATCCGCTAATTATTGATTGTTCACTTGAAGCGAAATGTTATTCATCGAATACTGGTGTTAATGTAAGAAATATGTCAAGATTGATTTCTAGAATAAAGTATCGTCAATTTGGAATACTTGTTACTACAAGTTATGTGAATAGCCAAGCTTATAGTGAAGTTATTGAAGACGGACATCCAATTTTGATTGTTACTGCTTCAGATATTGCAGCCATTCTTAGAATAAATTCCATTACTAGCGATAATATTGAAACTTGGCTAAGAAATATTGATCAAAATGATGAAAGATGATTTAAGTCATTATATGCTTATTTAATAAGTTTATTTAATATAATCCTCTGGATTATTAATTATCTCAAATGATGGAGCATCATGTTTAATTTTAACTTTTTCAACTGAATCAATTTGAAACTTATTAAATAATTCTTTTTCTTCATTTAAAAATTGTTTAAACTCTAAATTTAAATCATCAAGATCTTTACCGAGTTTTGAAGATTCAGTTTTTAAAAAATTTTTTCTTATACGCTTTAACAATTTAGATGCAGTAAAACATTTACTAGCTCCCAAATTAGTAAGTGCAAATTGAGAATATGTACTTGAAACCCATTTATAGATTTTTGGAATATCATCTTTACCGTGTGGACGTTCTGCTTCATAAATATTAATAACACCTTCAGTTGTTTCTAAAGGTTGTGGTTCATCTAACCAAACATCCATTATATACTTTTCTCTTTCAGCCGTAAGCCCTAAACCACTTAATTCTTTTGCTAAATCTAGTTTAATTGAATCAAGATCTTTTGAACTCCGTTTAAATTCATCATGAGCAATATTATTTAAAATTTCAACCCATTCAAACATATTTTCTACTAGATTCTTAAATCCATGCCATTTAAACTTACCTTCATGCAAAATTATGTCTTGCCCGTTTTCAATGACAAATTTGAAAAAAATATGGCCAATAGAATGATATCCCCCTTCATTAATCATAATTTTATTATTAACTAAATCCCCATAATTTTTATATTCAATTTCAAAATCAACAGGTTTGCCCCCTTCATCAAGAATATAAATTATTGTATTGAACTTAAGAAACATACTTTGACCATAACTATTCAAAATTAAAATAGCGTTATCATTCTTACGTAATTTTGAATAATTGAACCTTTTAAACATTAAACTATAACTATTATAAATAAAATCAAGCTCATGAATCTTATTTAATTCATCATAGTACTCTTGAGGAACTTCAACATCTCTCAAACAATATTCAAGTAAATAAGGAGCTTTTTCATCTTCAGATAATAAATAAACAGGTTTTAAACCATTTGCAGTAAATCTATTTTTTTTATATACTTCAAAACGTTTATGGTTATTTGGACTGCAAATAATATCCAATTTTTCAATTTGTGAAGAAAAAGCATTATATTTTGGTTGTGGAAATATAGTAGAAATAGCATAAGTAATTGTAGTATCTTTAATATCATCATCCAAATCTGACCAACTACTGACCAAAATATCATTCTCACCCAAATAATCTTCTAAAATACGTTCTGTTCCCTTAATATCATATTTATGAACAATAACAACCAATTCATCCTGAGAAATATTTTTATTTTTTATTAATTCAACCAATGATTCAGCAATTGGATTCTTTCCAGTTCCATGGAAATCATATACCTCATCAAAAATACCCATTAATGATTCCCACTTATCCAAATCAATATTATAAATTAAATTAAAAAGATATTCAAAAGTAACATTCCTATTCAAGACCCTATAATCATTATGCGCACCTTTTATATATAATGGAGTCTTCATTAAATCTTTTAAAGAATCCATAATTTTTTTATCATGAGGAAAAATTTCATAAAATATTTCAAATGTAGATTCAATATCTAATAAGACTTCACATTCAATAAACTCAATATCAAATATAGGTATGATTTTTTGAATATCTGAAAAACATGATGAACAAAAAGAATGTTCATCCATGCTCAAATCTTTTATTTTATTAAGAACTATAGAGTAATCCCAAGTATGTGGAACGATATTCCAATTTTTAAGAAAATAATTTTCTTGACCAATATTATGAGTATTTCTTTGATTTAAATCAACAGAAAATAACAAAAGGTCAGAATCCATTTTAAATAAGTCATATATTTTGTTTCCCTTACCAAATCTATTCTTCCCATAAAGTGCATCAATATCTGTAGCAATTATTAACTCAGGAGATATTACATCAATCAAATCAATAATATGCGAAGATAATATGGATTCATTAATAAAGAATAATTGATTATCCACCATATCTTTATTAATATCATCAATTGAATGAATAAAACAATAATCAACATCAAAAAAGCAAGGAATTAAATCAAATTTATTATTAAAACATAAATCAATTGAATCAACAAAATTTTTATTTAAATTTGCGTTATTGAGATTTGATTTGATAAAAACATCATCTACATCAATTATTGGAACATTGTTATTATCTTTAGGATTATTTATTGAATATAATGAATTTAATATATTTGGGAGACTAGAATCGCTAAATTCATCGTTTTGAAAATAAATTGGATTTGTAAATATAACTATTTTACTACCAGGATTTTTGAATAAAAATTGAGATAATAAAATTGGAATGAATTTTACAGACTTCCAAGGCCAGGTAATAATATATTTACCATCAAAATCATTCAATACCCAATTAACATATGATTTTTCAATTTTATTTAATTTAATCTCACTAAACTGAGGAAATAAAAAATTACCTTTAGAATCATTAATTAAAATCTTATTTCTAAAATAACAACCACAAGAGTCACATTTAAGAATATTTTCATTAATATCCAAATGTTTTAAGTGACTATTATCAACAACATCAAAACAATTTGGACAAAACTGAATATTAGTAAAATATTTCCTCATTTAAACACCTACAACTTAAATAAATAAATGCCTATCCAATAATGTATTTCTATGCTCACAAGAAGTCTCAGAAATAAGTAAACAATTATGACAAGCTGCACCATTAACTTTATTTTTACCTATTTCTTCATTATAGCATAATGGATCATTAGAACAAAACAATAATGCATTCATAGCATTTTTTAAAACAATGTCAAAAGATTTTACTGTTTCGACTAAACCTCCCATTCCACTATCTTCTCCAGGAGAAGTATTATAAATCAAAATACCCGCATTATCGCCATTTATATAAATTCTTTCTTTTAAAGAAGTTGAATTATAACCACAGGATAACGAAAGACTATTAATCAATGCATGTGATAATGTATGCCACCAAACAAATAAAGGAACCTTAATTTCTTCCCTATCTCCTGCATCAATATGTCCAATAACATTTTCCCATTTCTCAATTAAATTTTTATCCAAATCCAGATATTTTAGTGGATTATACTCTGAAGTAATGAAAATTCCTTCACCCACTCCTTCATAAGCAGGATACCAAACTCCATCCTCATTTTTATGACCTGAAGAGACATATTCATTTTTAATATTTCCCGGCTCATCATCATCAGAATCGAGCCAAGGTTCTCTACGGTAAGACAGCTGTGCAGTTACTGTTTTTAATTTGGAAATTGGGGAAATTTTAATAGGGAATTTATTATCCAACCATTTTAAATCATAATTAATGAAAGAATGTTTAACCATGCTTGATTCAGAAATCTCATCCATGTTTAATGTATATAACTCTTCGTTTAACGCTCCTTTAAAATCAACACCATTTATAATGTCTAAAATTAATTTTTTAAACTCTTGAAAACGTTGATTAATATTTTCATCATCACTATTCACATATTTACCATTATTTTTTATGATAAATTTTTTTTCAAGAAGATAATCTGTTAATGTATTTAAATCTTCTTTTTCTAAATCCTGTAAAAGATTTAAAAGTGAAACAAAATCTTTTGATTGGGAAATGAATGACTTTAATAACTTAAAACCAGGATTATTAAATAATCTAACAATTGGATCATCATATTTTGGCATTTTTAATAACGTAATAGTATTAGGCACTCTCAAGGATGTTGATTGTTTTTGAACAATTTTCATATAATGATTACAATCGCTTTTCTTAGAATCATCAGTAAAATCAGCAAAACTCACCTTAACTCCCTTACGTTTATCAAGAGGACCTTGTTTTTCTGGATATCTACCTGTGCATTTAAATGGAACATTAAGATAAATTTCATCCATTGTTTTGGTTGTATGACAAACTGGACATTTAATCACAATATCTGAAAAACTACCTCCCTTATCAATCCATTCATAATATTTTGGACGACAAGAATTATTAGAACCATGGACAGCATAATCCCATGGAATATCATCCAAATGTCCATCACAACATGCTAAAACAAAACGTACATTGGTAGAAGGGTCTTCTCCACATATTGGGCACCGATTATTTTTTGAAAATACAGAATTATATAATATAGTTCCAATACCATCATGTTTATCATTACAAATCTTCCATGTAGGAAAAACATATGTTTTATAACTCCCATTCCCTTTTTCAGAGTTTTGACTGGAATTAGACGGCATTGAAAATAAATGAATTTTGCTCTCATCAGTTATGCTCTTAATAACACTACTCAACCTAATTTCATTGTCAAATTCATTTTTTCTTAAAAAATCATCATTATATCTTTCTGAACCAAGACAATGATTAATTTGTGGAATTAATCTAGTTCCATTTTTACTTTCTATAAGAGCTCCTGGACCATACATTAAAACAAATTGTGATTCCCTAATTTCTTGTATATCTCTAACCATATTTACACCCAGAATTCCAATGTGTCTTCAATATCTCTAAGAGACATTGGAGCATTTTTATATACAACTTCTAATTCATCAATTTTATCATGTGCTGGGTCACCTAAAACAACATTTTTTGAAGGAGGATGGAAGTTGCTAAATTTTTCATAATATTCCAAAATGTTACCGCCATTATTCATTTTCGTAACTAGGTTTTTCCAATTAGACACACCTTCATCAATTTTTGTTAAAATATTCTGAATTTCTTTATCAGAAAATTTCATATTACTTAATCTTTCCGCAGTACTTTCTTTAAATAATTCAATATACTCATTAGAACAATTTGAACTAATATTTTCAGGTTTGTCATCTAAATTAAATTCAGTACCCCCAACATTCCTTAAAAATGATACTAAAGAAGGTCCTAAACCTCTCAACAAACACCCCTCTGAAAATGGAGAAACGGATATTGGTTCTACTTCCCGATTTATTCTAGAATGGTATGAAGAAAATAATTCATAATGATTTAAATCTCTCGGACGACCTGATCTTAATAAGTCTATAATTAAACCCCCATGATTACGACCAATACGTCCTGTAGCTTGTATATAATCACCAGTTGTTTTAGGTTGTGCATTCATAATCATAATTGATAAATGAGAAATATCTACACCTGTACCAAACATAGAAGTAGTGAAAATAGCATTATAATTTGGAGGTTTATTATCCCCATCCCGTTCTAATTCATCTAAAATAATTGGTAAATTAGTTGAATCAATACGGCTTGACAACTCTAAATTATCATCTTCAGGTTTTAATTTCCTAGTAAATGGATCATAAGAAATATTTTTAAGTCTTGATAAAATATCATCTTTATATAATGCAACACCACTACCTAACTCTTTAATTGCATTATAATAGCCTACGATAGTCCAATAATACTTGAGTTTATCATTTTCCAAATTATCATTAGCAACACTTAGCAATCTAGAGTACAATCTAATTTGATGAGTAAAATGTCCAAATCCTGAGGAATAAATACCCATATAAACTCTACCACGATTGTTTTCATCCCACATATTGCCATATTCATTAGAAAAATCTTTAACAAAAAAGCTATCTGAAATATCTAATCCATAGGGTGGGAATTGGGATACTTTTTTGGAAAATAACAATTTTACTTGTTTTTCAGCATTATTAATTGTTGCAGTAGAAGCAATATATTTTGGATTACCTCCTTGCTTTTCAATAATTGCATTAACCATATTTTCATAAAGTCCAAAAAGACTGCCCAATGGACCATTCATCAAATGCAGTTCATCTTGAATAATTAAATCTGGCGGAAGCAATGATTTAATTTCAACAAAATCATCTTTAACACGTCCAGAATGATTTTCAGGCAATAGCTCATTACGATAATAACCATAATATTTATGATATTTATTAACTACACCAAATATTGATCCCGCTCTTGGTTCAAATGCAAATCTAGCTATTTTATCGGCAGTACTAACAATTACTGTAGGACATCTATAATAAACATGTTCATCAATCAAATAAGCGGGAATAGGTATTTTAGAATTATTTTTAAAAGGACTTTCCAATATTCTTAAATAATTACCATCAGGAAATTCTACATCATTACTTGATAATGGAACTCCTTCTTTCCAATCATGATTTAATGAACATTTAGGATTTGTACACCATATTTCATAATCAGTTTCAGGTCTTTGACGTCCACCAACTTTTCCTTGACTTTTAATATAACCCGGAGACATTTTATTTAATGAAACGGGTTCATAACAATCATAAATATAGTCAATCAAATCTTCATACTCATCATGTTGAACTTTACGATTAAAACATATTGAAATAGTAAAATAACCCTTTTTATTAGTTTTGTCAGTGACTTTAATCTTTCCAATAAAATTTTCTCGAATTTCGTCCATATTCTTCTGAATCTCATCTTTACTATAATCCTTACTGTAAACAACAATATGGACATGATTTTTAATATCAGTTAATCCTTCCTCAGGAATAGCTAACCACGATCCACAAACAGGACACTTCATAACTTGAGCAGGATTTCCATAACCTTCAGAGCCTTCAGATTTCAATATGTCAATAGCCCCAATGTCCTTTTTATTTAAATGTAAAGGAGTAACAGAGCCTCCTACCCACATACCAACAGAAAATCTTACAGAACCATAAATACAATCTTCTGAAATCGTATTTGAATTTCTCCAACCAATTTTACCATAAGACTTATAAACTCTCAAATATTCTGCAGCAGTAACCATTCTTAGAGTTCTTCTAAATTGTTGAACGGTGAGTAACCTTAAGGTATATCTAGATATTATTGAAACGCCAGCACCAGTTTTTTCTTTATTTAAACCATGTTTAGCTTTTAACCTTCTTAATGCCATAGTAAATGCCATTATACCTAAATATGCTTCGGTCTTACCGCCTCCAGTTGGAATCCATAACAAGTCAAGAACGGATTTGTTTTTTGAATCTTTATTCCATATTGATTCTAGATTAATTAGAATAAAAGCTAATTGGAATGCTCTCCATTTAAAAGCATCTTCATCACATTCATCACTTAAATAAACATTCACCCCAGTGTTGATTCCTCGTTTCCATTCATCTTGGAGATTAATAGTTTTATTTGCAAAACAAAAAGCCAAATAAACCAATTCTTCTGACTTAATTAATTCAATACCTTCCTTAATACGAGATAATGCTTCTTTTTCATTATCAATTATATCTTTAGAAATTTTAAGATACTTATCTTGTAATGATTTCCGTTTAGAAACATTTTTATTTATCCAATCTGAATAAGAACTGTATAACTTTAATAAATTATCATATAATTCATTTTGTGTCAGATATGCTAATTTATTAGCTCGTAATTCTAAATTGTTCTCTTTTATATCAAACTCAGGCAAGTTAATAGGATATAATGGTAAAAATTCCGTCCTTATAGTTGGTTCAGTGAAATCTTGAGAATTATCAATTGCAGATTCATCTGGCCAAATTAAATTTTTAAGATTCTTAAATTCATCATAATAATCAATATCCTTCCAAATCACAGAACATAAATGTCCAGTAGCCAAAACTTGTTTATTTCTATATAAAAAATCTAATTCATCACTAGACTCTGCAAAAGTATCCATGCCAACGAGTTTTTTTGAATCTTTTAAATTTACTCTAATTGAGGGTTGGAACAAACAATCTTGTGTTTCAGGACGAGATTTTTTCTTGTTAGTTGTTACAATCAAGTTGTTTATTAAATAAATTGAAATATGGGATTTATTTTCATTTAATTCCTGACGTTTAATAAATAAATTAATTGACCCATCATCAGATTCATACACTGGTATTTTTTTACCATTTTTAAATGAATCATCTACATTAACCTTACGTACTTCACCGAACGATTCTCTTTTCCACAGTATATCGTCAGATTGTCTTTTACTCAAAACACCATTTAATGAAAATCCTTCTTCCGAATCATTGTCCTTAAAATATCTTCCCCAAGTAACACAAATATCCAATGATATATCTTCTTGAGAATTTACCATAAACGAAAGACCAAAAGACCTAATTTGAGAATTAGGGTTTAAAATTGGAGAATTATTTCCCAAAACATTATCTATTCCAGAATTTGAATCATCAGATCCAACATAATCAATATCATTAATATTTTCGGAACCTAAGTCATCCATAGTTCTTTTATCTTTAATTGGAGGTTTCCAATTCATTGGAATCACAGTACCGACAAGATATTCAGTTGCAGGATTATATTTTACAACCTCATTAATGTTAAAACGAGGCCCCCGCATCTCATCAATAACTCCCATTATCATTTCTTTTCTTAATTCACGGTCAGACATCTAATTAACCTCACTCAATTCTTTATAATTTAAATTTCGAATGTTTTTCACTAATGGTTCCATTTTAGATTTCGAAACTGTAATCTGAATTTGTGATTCAAAATGTTCATCTAAAGATTTATGAATAATAATTTTAGAAATAAATTTTGAGTAATCATCTAATAACTCAATAATATCCAAAAATAAATCTTTTTTATCCAGATTAGATTCTAAAATAACTTTACATGACTCTTTAGAATCTATTTTATAAAAAATTTTATCCTGTGTTGTAATCTTAACCCTCTCCATTATCACAATATAATACTGTTTTATCAAATCCAAAATTATCTAGAAAATCAGTTAAAACATCTATTTTAATAATCTTAAAGTCTAAAATAATCTTAAAAAAATTATTATTCAAATTAAAAAGATTAAAATTATTTATTTCCAATGCATCATTAATTGAATTTAAATTTTTAACAAAATCCCCCATTTCTTTTTGATTTAATACTGTTTTTAAATATACTGAATTATCAACACAATAACACTCTTTTTTTGTAAATATCTTATTTAATTCCTCTTGAATAACTTCATTACATGCCTTATTAAATACTTTTGGAAAATGATTTTTTTCAATAGTTCTGTTATTGATTCCATCTATCAATTCATCCCTTATTTTCCAACAAACAGATTCATCTAAATCAAAAGAAGTTATATTATTTCTAAAATCGTCATTCAATTCACCTTTAGAATTCAATGTTTTTCTATTTAATATTTCTATTATCTCAAAAACATTTACTGCATTTTTTTTAGAATTAGATTTTTCATTAATCTTCTTTTTAATTTCTTTATTAATCCGTTTATTGTATTTACCTCCACCTAATTTAAGTTTACCTGATAGAACCTTATATTCAACTTGATTTTTTATTTCAAATCCTTCAGCATAAGATAAATTATTTTTTAAAAGAGTAGACTCAAAATCAGATAATTTATCTCCCTCACAAATCATAGTCCTTTCATTAATTAAGTCAATATATGATTGCATTGTTTCTAAAAAAAGAGTATTTAATTGATATTTTGGTGGAACAAAAGAACTTTGGGTTGAAGTTTTCTCTAAAAAACCATTTTCATCAAACATTCCATATTTATCAAAAAGATTCAAATAAAATTTTATATCCAAAGTATTCTCTGCTAATATTTCAAGATAATATCTGTTTAAAAAAATATCTGTTGCTTTAGACAAGAAATAATCCATTAATTTCATTGAATAACAATCGGCACAAATTTTAGGATTATCACCAACAAGATTTTTTATTATTTCATTGTTTTCATAGCTTTTAGCTATCAGATTATCACAGGAAGGGCAAAAGTTAGGATCTTTTGAAAATTTATATAAAATTTTAACTTTAACTATTTTTAAAAAAGAAGTATATTGTGGATTAACAGTAATATGTTCCATGAAATTACGGATATTTCTTAATATATGTATGCCTCTTTTTAATTCACCAAAATTAATATATTCCACATTATCAATTAAAATTATTTCATTTTTATCTTTTAGAGAAAATATTTCCTTATCTGACAATAAATCATAGTTAATTGGCATTATTAAAAATATTTTGTTCAATTCATCTTTTGCAAAATGTATTGCATCTTTAACTTTAATTTGATAATTTAAATGTGTAGTTAATTTAATGGCATTAAAACTAGCAAAATCCTCTATTTCTCTACCTAAACCAAAATAAGTAAAACCTTCATTATTGAAAAAATAAATTGAATGGCCAACATCTAAATTGTAAAAATGAATTTGTGAATTAAAAATTGGTTGCTTAGTTTTAGGATGTAAATGTTGATAATCCATTCTACCTCGTAAATAACAAGAAAAATATTTTCTTAATCGAGGAAAATACTCGTCATAATCAACTAATTCAAAATCCATAATATTCACAACATATAACCTATGTTTATATAGATGTATATTTTTCATTGAATATAACTTTTTATAAAAAATACTTTGATAAATAAAGTATACTTACTATTTCAAATTATATTGGGACTTTTTAGAAAATAAGAAAAAATAAATTTTATAAAACTATTTAAAGCAAAACCAAAATAAAATAAACCATTAGCAATATTTACTTTGAAGTGATAAAATGAACAAATATGTAACTTTTGTTTCAGATGAAATATTTCTAGAAGAAGTAAAAAAAGTTGTAGATGCCTATGCAACTGATGAAGATTTATCAAAACACCCTTGGGAAGTTTTAAGTAATAGTAGAGAAACCATCGACCAATTTAAAACATTATTTGATATTTACTCCAATAGATTCAGTTTAAGTGATTGGATTAATTTTGAAATACCTAGACAACATGATAAAACTGCAAGTAATCGTGTTGGTGATTTCCACCAAAATCTTTTAGGACGTGTTGATGGATGGGTAAATCTTGGAAGGGGAGACCCGTCAGGAATGGACTTGAAAAAAGAAGATAACACTATATGGATTGAATTAAAAAATAAATATAATACAATGAATTCAAGTTCTTTAAGAGATACTCGATTTAAATGTGAAGAACTAGCTGAAAAATATCCAAATGCTAAAATATATTGGGCTTATATAGTTTCACAAAATTATGAATCATTTGATAAAACTTGGGTGTATAGAGACAATAAAGAAAATGTTGTACATGAAGTAAATGACAATATTAGAAATATTGCTGGAAAAGATGTTTATACATTAGTTACTGGAGATGAAACTGCTTTTGAACAATTATTTGATGCCCTTCCAAAAGCAATAAATGATATTAAAAAGAACAAACACATTTTAACCCCAAAAGACCAAATAGTATTTGAAAAATACAAACAACTAATATTTAAAGATTAAACTAAAGTTGTTTGACCTTCTTTTCTTTTATTTTCACCGTTTAATGCTTTAATCACTTCAAGACCAACTGCTTCAGCAACTTTAACTGGCACCGCATTTCCAATTTGTTTATATTTAGATGTTATTCCCCCTTCAAACTCCCAATCATCTGGAAATGATTGTATCCTTGCATATTCTCTTACAGTAAATGGCCTTACTTCCTCCGGATGACATCTTTCTGTCTGTTTTTGACATGGAGAAGTTGTTAATGTTAAACATGGTTCGTCCCATGAGATTCTTCTTGCCATTCCACGTTTTCCACCACCAGAATAAAAGCTTTTACCCATATATTCTTTTTGAACATCTTCTGGAAGATCAACCCAACAACCACCAGGAGGAACTAATTCAAGAACCTCTTTTTTCTTATCGGAGTATTCGGTTCCTTCAGATTCTGGAACATCTTTAAGAGCATCCCTGAGGACAGGATTTCCTTTGACTTTTTTTGGATAGTTAAAGATTACGCCTTTTTTTGTTCCTACAAGAAACATTCTTTTTCTTTTTTGAGCTACACCATAATCTACGGCATTTAGCACTTTATATTGGACATCATAACCTAATTCATTTTCCAATACATTTACTATTGTTTCCATGGTTCGTCCTTTGTCATGTCTGACTAATCCTTCTACATTTTCAATTATGCACATTTTTGGATTAGTTTCTTTTAGACATCTTGCATAATCAAAGAATAATGTTCCTCTAGTATCGTCAAAGCCTAATTTTTTACCTGCGTAAGAAAATGGCTGGCAAGGTAGTCCTGCCACAACTATATCTGGATGATATTTAGTAAAGTCAACTTCTTTTATATCTGCATGAAGTACATTCCAGTCAGGTCTATTTTTATGTAATGTTGCAATACAATCTTTGTCTATTTCAACAAGTAATTCATGCTCTAGACCTGCTTTTTCAAATCCAAGTGCCAATCCACCTGCACCTGCACATAATTCTATTACTTTCATATTATCACATCCATACAAATACAAATTATATTATGTATTACATAGTATATAATATCTACCCAATGATATTTAAGTGTTACTTTTTTAACTACTAAAATAAATCAAAAGTGTTATTTAATATAAAATGAAAATTAATATTATGAAAATTAATGAAGAAACAAAAGTAAGAAATCAAGGTGAGATTTCACTCATTACAACAATACCTAAAACATATGTAAAAGCATTGAACATTGAATCCGGTGATACATTAGAGTGGATATTAGATACTGAAACAGAACAATTGGAATTAAAAATAATAAAGAGATAATATGTATGAATTTGATATATTTAACACAGAAAATTACTTTAGTGATTATGCAAGAAATAAATATGAGCAACTTTATAATGAAATAAGAAACCAGCCAGAAGATTATATTCTTAATGTTGATGAAACTAAATATTTTGATTATTTATTGGAAAAATATGAATCCGATTTAATAACGTTTTATTTTGACAAAGGAAGCATAGACTCAACTAACAATATCCTAACATATTACCTACCTTTCGGAGGAAACAAAGAAATATTAAAATTTAGACCCAACCATTATTCATTCACAGTCACAGTATTCATTAATGAAAATTGTGTTTGTTTTAATATTCCATACACCGATGCTGAAATGATTAGAAATTATAAAGATCAACAAGAAAGGAAAATTAAAAACCAATATAAAAACTTAGAGAAAGAGATAAATGAATATAATTCTTCATTACCAATTAGAATATCCAACATTTTTAAAGAATACAAAACTGAAATAATTAAACATAGGAATGATTTAAAATCTCTCGGAATTCCATTAAGAAACAAAAATGAATCACAAACTTATGCCGTGCCAATCTTTAAAAAAAATAAACCGTTACCTTTTAAACACAAACCAAACGAAAATGAATTAGAACCTATAATCACTCCAGAAGATTATAATGAAATATTAAAAATAATTTATAATTATGGCAAATCATTAGAAAGATTACCTTCAACATATACTGGCAAAAATGAAGAAGAATTAAGAGATGAATTTATATCAACACTAACCCCCATTCTTAATGAATCAGTTACTGGAGAAACATATAATAAAAAAGGTAAAACAGACATTTTAATAAGGCATGAAAATACTAATATTTTTATTGCAGAATGTAAATTTTGGAGGGGAATTAAATCCTATTGTGCCGCAATTAATCAATTATTAAGTTATTTAACATGGAGAGATACAAAAACTGCATTAGTAATATTTGTCGATAACAAAAAGATTGATCCTGTCCTCAAACAAATAAAAATAAAGACAAAAAAACACAATAACTACCTTAAAGAACATGAATCCTCTGGAGAATCATGGTTCAATTACACATTCCATCTAAACGGGGATAAAAGTCGCAAAATAAAACTTGCAGTTTTAATATTTCATATGCCTGCTGATACTTAAGGTGAAAAAATGGATTTAAATATAATTTCAATTATTATAGATATTATTCTGACAATTGTTACTGGGTTTATGGCTGTTGCAACATATAAAATGGCTCAGTCAACAAATGAATCTGTTGAAGAAATGAAGAAAACACGTGTTGAAGCTAATTCTGCTGAAGTAATAATGTATTTTAATGTGGAAAATAATAGAATGTATTTAATTGTTGAAAACATAGGGAATACAGTTGCTAAAGACATATCTATTGAAGTTGAACCTGAATTAAAAGATTCGCATGATAAAGATTACGAACATTTAAAGGAAATTTCATTTTTACCACCAAATTACCAAATTAAAGCTTTCTTTGATATGGGGTTTGATTACTTAAAAAAAGAAGATAAACCAGTTAAATATAAATTCATTATTTCTTTCACAAACATTTATAATGATATAATAAAAAGAGAATATATCAGTGATTTGAGTTATATAAAAAGTGTTTCTTATCTTACATCAGAATCAGATTCTGTAGAAATGTCTTTAACTAAAATTAAAGATGAACTAAAAGATACAAATAAGTACTTAAAAAAACTTAATAAATAAGAAGTTATTATTAATAAAAATAAGATAACGAAATAAAATTATTTATATCGCATAATATGGAACCAAGGAGAGAAACAATGATTGAAGGGCATTACACTCAAAAATTAAATGGAAAATGTCCCTATAAGCTTGTTTACTTTGAAGCTGATTTATTAAGAAATATTATTGATGACCCGCGATATGTTATCAGCAACAATTCTTTTAAATATAATATAAATATTACAGAAGAGTATGACAATACAGAAACACTTGATGAAAAATTTAAATTTATTTTGGATAATGTGGGTCTCGGATTTGATGAAAACAATGAAAGAATTTTTGCAGTACTTTTAAAAGAACTATATGATTTACATCCTGAAATGCAAGAAAGATTCAGTGTTTACGAAGTTAAAAAGAAAACATATATTAATCCATCATATATAAAATCTATGAATGATGGGGAATGGCCAGACCCCCTCTGTTTTTAGTGCAATATTATATCAAATAGAACTAATTAACAAATTATGCTTAGATAATGACGTTACATTATTTAAATCAGATTATAATAAAAAACCACCAATTGAATTTAATATTTTAGTGTTATCTACTCGAAAAGAATACGGAAATTTTATTAAAATATTTGACATAATGCTTTCAGATAACCTCAACAAAAAATTTTTTTGAAGGGAAATTAGATTTAATTGAATTTACTAATGAAGATGGAACAAAAAAGAAAGAAAAAGGAACCATATCTCTATTTAAAGAATGGTTGGGTGAAATTGGAGTATCTCAAGACACCATCAAAAAAACCATAAAGGTTATTAATAAAGTAAGAAGCGAAAGATCTAAACCTTCCCATAACATTAGAGATAACGAATTTCATATAAAATATCTTCAAAAGCAAAATAAAATTGTATTGGAAATATATAATATATTTAGAGTACTAATTGATGAATTATCTGAAATAAATCAGATTAAAGTCAAACATCCGAAATGGTATGTTGAAAATAGAATAGCTATGCAATCCCTAGAGGAGATTAAAAATAAAGATAATAAGAATTATCAATTAAAGATTTGTCAATCAAATGAATTATAAATTTTTTCTCTTTAATAATAAAACTATTAAATTATAAATAAATTTGAGTATTGACTTTAATATGTGTCAAATATAATAAATTTTCTTTAAAAATTAAACTTAAGAAAAATAAAAAAGCAATTTCTCCAATGAAAAGTATTGATCTTTAAAATTAGAATAATAAATCGATTCTGTATCTCTTGAAGAGCAATTATACCCTGAATGGCCAATGCTAAAAGAAAAATAATAACCTCTCCCAAAAAATCCAAATACAACCTATCCACGAGCATAATGATAGATTAAATTCTTGAAGGAAAAATTGATTAAATTGAATCCGCTTGATGTAATCTTTGGTAAAAAAAAATTCAATGATTTTGGTATGATAAAATATATTAAATCTAAAAAATATTTACTTATTAAATCTTTCCTTAAAATAAGCCTGAAGCAACATATCCTCACAATAAACATAACACCCCTTCATTCCGCGAGTCATTAATGTACGATAGGTATTCTTTATTATCTCATCTGCAACTTCTAAAGCTTCTTCAGGATTCTCCCGATACATCTTTTTAATCCCAAAAAGTGACTTGTCAGTTCCGGCACGCTCATTGAAATCTGTTACAATATGTTCACCATCAAATCTCATATCTTCCCCAATTATAACACCAACGTAGTCAAACTCCAACCCTTGTGATGTATGGATACACCCTATTTCATTTACTGAATCCTCATCAATAGCCCAGGTATCGGAATTTCCCAGATTCCAGCTCATTGAAAAGTCATCGATTACAATATCATGAACATCAGTATTGTTTTTACCTTCCTTTATCCAGTTCCAGCAGTAACCGGCCAGCAGTCTGGCATTATTATCAGTATTTTTTTCAAAAATCAAATCTCTCAATTCTGAAGGTGAATCCATAACCCTAAAATCATAGTCAAAGTCAAAGCCGTCAAAGTTTGCAGTCTCTTCAATCTCCAACACATCATTCAACCATGACAAATAACCTTCAGATCCATTGCATCTGAATTGTGATTCCAGTTTAATATGCTCAACTTCAGCATCAAAATATGAAGCAAACTCATAAATAGCTTCAACACTGCCATAATCCTTCAGAGATATCTTTTGATGCCTGTCAATGAAAAACACACTAAATTTAGAAGCATTAATAATCTCTTTAACCTGATTTTCACCCATATTGGAAAACAAACCGGATTTTTCATTCAGACGATGAGCCTCATCAACAATTATTGCATCAAACTCATTAGCTTCAGAAGTTGTAAATGAACCTGAACCCTTAAACAGATTTTTCAAATAGCTTAAGGATCTTTTCCCGCCTTTCAATTTTTCAAAAAACACGTTTCTCGGAGCGGAATTCTTAGTGACATACAATGATATCATGTCGTCAGCCATCAAATCAACAAGCAAATTGATAGCAACAACAGACTTGCCCGTTCCAGGACCTCCTTCAACAATCAATACCCTCTTTTTATCATCAATATAAGACTCACGAGCCATTTTAACAGCTAATTCATAAGCAATTTTTTGCTCATCAATCATGATGAATTCCTTATTTCCGTCAAGCATGCTTGAAAGGGTATCCTGCAACTTTTTTGATGGCCGGATTTTCCCATTGTCGATTCGAACCAAAATGTCCGAATTGTCACCATATTTGATATATTTCTTAATGAAATTCCTTAATTTCAAAGCATCCCTTTTACCGTACAATGGCGCTTCATCAAAATAAGGCTTATAGATTTCATCGGTTAACGGATCATCATCACTGAAGTCATAATTGTGCAGATATGCGCATGGATAAAGGCCGATTTCATCCTCATCAACTGTTTGGTTAAAGTTTTTTATTAAAGAGGCATAAGACCAAACTTGATAAGACGGATGTGTAGTTTCCCTTAAACCCCCTCCTAAAATGGTTTTAACGACACCATCCTTTCCATCGACTTTATATGCTTCAGACCATTGCTTGAGCTCAATTATTACAACAGAATCATCTTGAAATTGATTCAATCCAGTTATTATAAAATCTATTCTTTTCGATGTTGTTGGAATCGTAAACTCAATAGCTACACCACAGTCATCGGGAATTTCTTTATCTTCTAAAACCCTATACATATACTGCATTGAGTTTTCCCAGGACATAATCTGTGATTTTCCGGACTTGCCAATCTTTTGTTGATACATTTCATAAATCTCATCAGTTATTGAACCTGAAAAGACCGAATCGACAAATTCTGCTTTTGTAGCTTCATAAACAATCATGTTAAAACTCCGTATACTTTGTTGCATTGCCTTTTGACTTATCAACAGGATACTTTATGGCATTTTTCTCCATTTTATTTAGAATGATTTCTTTAATATCCAAATCTAAGCTATCTGCCATATATATACAATAAATCAAAACATCTGCAAGTTCTTCTGAAACTTCACTAATTTCATATTCTTTTCCCCACTGGAAATGTTCTAGAAGTTCAGCTGCTTCAATTGAGATTGATTTGGCTAGGTTTTCTGGAGTGTGGAATTTTTTCCAATCTCTTTCTTTTTGAAATTTAATTATTTCATTATATAATTCTTCCATAAAAGTGACCTTTTAATTTTTACACAATATTTTATCTATTTAACAATATTTACTTTTTATTATAATAAATTTGATTGATTTAAATGATGTGGATTTTTCATTAAGGCTATGTTTTTTAAAATAAAAGAGTATTTAAAATACCGATAGCTATATGAAAACCTTTTCAAATGTGAATTTAGAAAGGAAAAAGGTAACATTAATGTAAAAAAAAGAGTATGTAAAATTTTACAGGTTTGATTTTTCTAATAACATAATATATGATTATGAAATATTATCAAATTATATAAAAAATATAAAAGAAATAATGAATTTTATTAATCCAATTTACAATCAAATAGTTTTTTTGAAGAGTTATATACGAGAGATATATTTTTTGAAGTTATTCATCGTCATCCATTTCATCAAGTTCCTTTTGAAAATCGTGGATTTGCATTTCCTTGTAGAATCTTTCGAACTTACCAACTTCAATAAGATAAGCTGAAACTTCAAGAGCATCGCTATAGGTATAATTGGACTTTTTGATAATCTGCTTTTTAGCTTCATCCATGTAGGATGAGGTATTATTTATATTGGCCAGCTATTACAACCTGTATATAATAATTAATATAACCTTTTATTATTTTTATCATTTGGCCATATAATAAAATATTTACAACAATGTAAATTTTATTAAATAGAATAAGTATTTCAAATTAAAAATCAAGTTTACGTGATTTATGATTATTATTTATACCAGATGCAGATGAATCTGGTTTATTTAAATCATTAACATTTCCATTTGAGTTTGATTCAGTGAATTTAACTCCACAATATACGCAAAATTTATGATCCAACTCATTTTCTTCTTTACAGTTTGGACAGATTTTAAATTTATGATTTTCATTTAAACCTACATTCTGCAAGTTAGCACCGCAGGATATGCAAAATTTATTTCCTAACTCATTTTCTTCTTTACAGTTTGGACAGATTTTAAATTTATGATTTTCATTTAAATTTACATTCTGTAAGTTAGCACCGCAGGATATGCAAAATTTATTTCCTAACTCATTTTCTTCTTTACAGTTTGGACAGATTCTAAACGTATGAATTCCATTAGACCTTATAATCTCCGTATTTCCATTTGTTGACTGCACAATATTAATACTGCTATTTGAGGTCATAATAACTGTGTTTTCATTTGACTGTACATTATCCTGATTCTCAGCAGATTCAAAAGTATCCCCATTAACATCTGACTGTACATTATCCTGATTCTCAGCAGATTCTAAATTATCTGTATTTTCATTTGATTGTTCATTATTAGAATTTACATTAAAATCCAATACACGAGCTTTATGAGATCTTTTTTTTACATTATTAATATTTGGAGAATTAATGACATTTTCATGCTCAAAGGAGACTAAACCTTCCAATTTATGAATAATATGAGGTTTTAATTGTAAAAAAGTAGCTAACTCGTCAATTGATGAAAAAACGATACCTTTCTCTCTGGCTTCAACTACTTTTCTAGCCATATCTAAATCAAAGCCCGGCAATTGAGATATCATTTCCTCAGAATCTTTATTAATGTTTACAGTGCTCATACTATAATCCTCACGAATAATTTTAACAATTCACATTATCATCATATGTCATCAAGTAACAAATCCAGTTTTTCCTTATCATAAATTCCCAAAACCATTACTTTCCCATCATTTTTTAGATGAAATTCCAATTTATTTTCTTTATTTATATCATCTATAGAATATCTGTCCGTTAAGAAATGATAATCTTGGTTTGAAGAACCAACCAATGGTTTTTTTAAAGTTTTTTTAGACAAATCAAAAGGACCGTCTATCAGCAAATCAACATGATTTAACAGATTAAGATAATCCTGATTATTTGAGTTTTTTAAGTAATCTAAAGTGTATCCAGTAAATACTGTAATCGACAAACCATGGCCTTTAAGAATAGCCGCCAAGGCGCTTAGTTCCTTTGCCTGATCAAATGGTTCGCCACCGGAAAATGTCACACCTTCAATTTTTAGATTTGATAAAACTTTAGATGATATCTCTTCAACAGTGTACAATTGATTATTTGAGTTCCAGGTTTCAGGAACATTGCACCCCCTGCATCTGATTGAACATCCTTGAAGGTAAATGCAATATCTTAAGCCAGGACCTTCAACTCTTGTATTTTCAATGAACTCATATACATTAATCATAATTTAACACTTGATTTTGAAATGATTCAGCCATTATTCAAATAAACGTTTTCAGTTTCTTCTTCACTCGAAGTTTCTTCAGTTTCCAAAGTTTCTGTTACAAAATAATCGTCCAAAAACTCTGAATCGATAATGGTTGCGCCCAATAAATCTTCTAAGGTCTCAAGATGTTTCATACATTCTTTTCCTTTAAATCCTATAGATTCAGCAGTTATTTTTCCATCAGGAGAAATCTTTATTTTATATTGTTTAGCCATACTTCCACCTAATTTACGCCTACGGTCAAAACAATGGATTCATCTTCCAGAACTTCTTCATTATCCAAAGTCATTTCGTTTGTTTCTTCCAATTTAGTCTTTACTCTTTCATATACCTTTTGCTGAACAAGACCAGTATATATATTAAATATATTTTCAACATGTTCTATAGATCTCTTACTTCCAGTAACTCTACATGCAACGGCTTCAAAACAATTTTCCTCCTTATTAAAACGGAATTTTATTTTCTCATTCATTTGACCTTTACCCGGAAGCATTACATTGTTAAATAAGTTTTTTTCATTATCAGGCAATGTTTTTTCATATTTTTTAATTGCTTCATCCAATAATTCTTTATTTTTCATTCCTGTTGGAATAACTAATTCATCATACACATGTAATGAATCATCATTCAGAACATGCCTAGCAAATAAATCAGCACCCACGTATACTGGAACTAATGGTAGAGCCACCAATGTTATAATCAAACTCACAATAACCCCTCCATTCAAATTAGAAATCTAAAAGTCTTCCTCCGGAAGATGTCTCATCACCAGCAGAATGAGAATCCCTATCTTCCTGTATAGTGGCAGTAACCGCTCTCATCTTAGACCATTCCCTTAAGGCAAGTATTTGCTCTTCCTGAGTAACTGACAGCGGTACAGTATTTTTTATGGCATAGTCAAAGTCAGCTACAGTAACCGCCCTATTTTCATAGAAACTTTCAAACAAAGCAGAAATTACAGCTTGTTCTATCTCAGAACCGCTGAATCCATCACTAATTTCTGCCAAATGGGATAATAAATTATCATCAATAACTAAGTCACCTTTAACCTTATCTGAAGTTAAACGGCTATTTAAGTGAACTTCAAAAATCTTTTTACGTTCTTTAAATGTTGGTAAATCAACAAAGAAAATTTCATCGAAACGTCCTTTCCTTAAGAATTCAGGAGGCAAAACATTTATATTGTTTGCAGTAGCTACAATGAATACAGGTTTTTTCCTCTCCTGCATCCAAGATAAGAATATTCCGAAAATATGACTTGAAACTCCGCCGTCATTGCCTGCACTGACTCCGCTGAATCCTTTTTCTATCTCATCAATCCAAAGTATTGAAGGAGCAACGGATTCTGCTGTTTGAATTGCCATTCTCATATTCTGCTCACTGCTTCCGACAATTCCATTAAACATTCGGGAAATATCCATTCTGATTAACGGAAGACCCCACATTGAACTGATTGATTTGGCTATTAAACTTTTTCCACAACCGGGAACACCAGTTAGTAAAACTCCTTTAGGTGCAGGGAGATTATATTCTTTAGCTGAATCCAACCAAGAGCCGTCACGCTTGGCAAGCCAATTTTTAACGTTTTCAAGTCCTCCAACTTTATCGATACTCACTACATCATCAATAAATTCAAGCAATCCTCCTTTTTGGATTAGCTGTTTTTTCTCAGACAGCACTATAGGAATATCATCTGCAGTTAAAGAATTGTTATTGACAATAGCTAATGCAAATGCATTTTCAGCTTCCTGTAAAGTTAACCCCATAGCTGCCTTAACCATTTTCTCCTTATCATCGCCAACCAAATCTAAGGAAATTCCTGAACTTGTATTAAGTTCCAGCATACTATCCAAAACTTCTTCTATTTCTTCATATGTCGGCAGATCATAATCAACCACTGTGATTAATTTTTCCAGTTCTGTAGGTAAGACAAGTGTTGGAGATAGAAATATTATATTTTTAGCTATCTGGCCTTCTTCCAGGTCATTAGCTAAATCTCTGAGTTTTCTTATGATTGGAGCATTATTTTGATTATGAGAATCTTTAAAATAAATATGAAAATCCATAAAAATAAAAACGGATGGGTTAGAATATGTCTTAATAAAATCTAATGCATTTATTGGATTGGAAGTATTATCAATGACTTTGTTATTTTCAATATTGCAAATGCCTTCGGTTATTTTCCAAGTGAAAACTTCACGACTAGTTTTAATTAAATTAATATCACTGACTATGCTTTCTATATCTTCCAAAACACGATCTTCCTCATAAGTTGAAATATAAAGGTATGGAAACCTTGCTCTTAACAAATTAGATAATTCTATTTGAAAATCCACGTTATCGCCCTTTAATTTTTATTATTATTACTTTTTATAATTATTAATTAATATATTTATTCTAAACTCAATAAATGGATATTACTAAAGATTTTACCCATTAAACGCATATTTTTGCGTTAATTCTGGCATGAATAAAAATGTATCATCGTTTCGGTTAATACCATGATAAACATATATTAGATACTTTTATATGATATAGAAACATAATAATAACTACTAATATATTCTTGTTAGAACTATTTACAAAATGGTAAATATCAGTATTGTGAATACTTTACATGTACATCATTTTTAAATTATAACCTATAATTTTCTCTATTAAAATTAGGAATTGATTAAATGGCAAATAAAATATGTCCACGTTGCGGAACAGAACAGGATGAAAAATTTAAGTTCTGTAAAAACTGTGGAGCTTTACTTTCTAGTGAAACTAACGAAAATATAAACATTACAGATGAAAATAATTACAGTGCAAACGAAAAATCACCTTTCGATGATTTCATTAAAGAAGAAAAGGAGTATTCAGAAGCATTTATCAATGAAGACATTAATACTGGCAGTAGAACAACCGGGAATGCTAATAACAAGGATAAAGCAAAAATATGTCCTATGTGCGGGGAAAAAGTTGAAAATGAAAATTTCTGCAGCCACTGTGGAACCAAAATTAATGTAAGAGTCAAAAGATGTGTTAACTGTGGAACTGTAATCAACTCAGCAGCTAAAATTTGTCCAAACTGCGGATATAACATTATCCAAAAAGTACCTATCCTTGCAGCTGCGCTATCATTTATTTTTCCAGGATTAGGTCAGCTTTACAATAATCAAAATCATAAAGGGATAATTCTTATCATAGCTAATGTAATTTCTCTAATACTTATTTTTATAGGAATCGGATTTATTTTCATGCTTATAATATGGGTATATGCAATTTATGATGCATTCATGTCTGCCAAAGCCATTGATAGAGGAGAACCTACTGAAGACAAACTTTTAGGATTTTAACCAATGCGTGGTTGAAAATTACAATTATAATTTAAAATATGCATAACTATATTTTCCCATTATTATTAAATGGAGGAAAGAATCATGAAAACATGTCCAAACTGCGGCAGTGAAGTAATAGATAATGCTAAATTCTGTAATAATTGCGGATCTGAAATCAATCCAGATGAAACAAACAATAAAAATTCTCAAAACACATGCCCTAATTGTGGTCATGAAGTAGGCACAGGAATGAAATTCTGTGAAAACTGCGGCACTAAAATAATCCCAGACCAGGATGACATTAACAAAACTACATTCTGTTCTAATTGTGGCACCGAATTGAGCAGTGATGCGAAATATTGTCCAAACTGCGGAATATCACCAACAGAAAAACCAAACTATGGTCAAACTCAAAGTATTGTTAAATCAAATAAAAATCCCCTACTTGCAGCAATATTATCATTTTTACTCCCAGGATTAGGACAAGCTTACTTGGGGTTAATGAAAAAAGGAATAATATTATTCGTTTTAGCAATAATTGGTGGCTTTTTAATGTCAATAGCTATTGGTTATTTAATATATCTCATTGCTTGGGGTTATGCAATGTATGACGGATATAATTCCGCTGAGAAAATGAATAATAATGTTGAAGTAGAAGATACAATAGATTTACATAATTTATTCTAATTTTCTCCTATTGTTAATATAACCTTATTAGAAAGACTGTGTTTACAAAATTCTCAAACTTTGAAAAGTCCTACTTGTGTTGCCTATAGAATAATGAATATTACACCCAATATATTTAATCCTAATTTTTTTACTTTTAATTTAATGGAATGGTTTTGACATTAACGGTTGGCGTTTTGCTTTTGGTTTTAGTTTTTGAAGTGGAGTATTGCAATGGTTTCTGGATGTGGTTTTTCAATAGCTGATGGTGAGTGTTAATGTTATTTCAGTTTAAATAGTGAATTATCACAGTCCAAGTACTCGGCAGTGCCTGCATGAGAGGAATTTGTAACCCTGATTGTTTTCGGCTCCTTTAAAATGATATTGCCTGGACTGAGATATATTATCCTTTCGTCCTTTTTAAGCAGGAGATTTGTGCTTGCGCTGAAAATTGTCTGACCTGACTTAAAATGGTCAATCAGAAGTACGGACATTTTATTCCATTTTTCCCCGGATGTGATGTCTGACTGTGATATTAAGTCCCATACTGATTGCGAAAAGACCTTGCCTACAAACGGCTGAAATTTAGGGTTTTGAGTGGAAACTAACTTGTAATCCTCATTTTGCTTTTTGAATTCACAACCATCAGCTAAATATTTTGCACTCACTACTCCTTTTTTAACAAAATCCACTAAAACCACATCCAGTTCTGATTATATACACATTTATTACACATGATATTTAATTTTTGCCAAAGTTAAAATAATTCTTAAATAGTTATAAAACCAATATATTAACAATGAATTCTAGGAAAAGATTATTATGAAAATCAGCATGAAAAAGGCTTCTGTTACAATTCTTTTGATGATTCTGCTGCTTACAACAATCAGTGCAGTTTCAGCATCCATGTCAATTGAAGGAGGAAGCTTTTCAACCGACGGAGGTCTTGAAGACAAAACATATGCATCCATCAATGTCGGAGCAGAAAATGCAGGAAAGGATGTTATTATACAGATTTTCTACTCCCGTGACGGTTCAGCGCTTAACAACGGAAACATGGTTCCCGTAACCGTCAATTCAAACGGCTATGTCGAAGTTTCAAGTGCAGACGCATATAAATATTTCCCTGACCATGCCAAAATCAAATTATATGACAAGAATGAACATCTGCTAGACAGCCAGGATGTGGATTTATCCCCTACAAGCGGACTGCAGACATTCGGATCATATACTGACTATTCAAGCTCATCATCCAGCGGAACTGGTGGGTCTTCAGGCGGCGGCAGCACCAACTCATACCACAGCGGAACATCAGACACCTATGTTGGAAACAGCAATACCGGAAAATTCCACGCACCCGGATGCGGCAGCGTTGATAAAATGAAACCGTCAAACAAGGTTTATTTCTCAAGTCGTGATGAGGCAATAAGCAGCGGATATACTCCTTGTAAACGTTGCAATCCTTAATTTTTGTGTCATTGCGACACTATTTTTTTATTTTTAAAAATAAAATAATTTGACTTATCTTCTTTATAAATTTTTTAATTAAACTTTATCAATTTAGAGATTAAATTTCAAAAATCATTGGTAAATGGTCACTAAATTGGAGCCATTTCTCTTCCTCACCGATTTCCAATTCTTTGATTCTATCTGGTGCTGCGTATACATGGTCCAAGTGGAATGGTTTATCTAAATGCCTATACATGTAGAATGTTGCTTGGGATTCTTCACCTTGTTCTTCATTACTTAAATAATGATATGTATCCACAAGCCCCATTTCCCCTAATTTTTCTTTCATTTCAAAAACGTTGCGAGCATGAACATGCTTTAACCTTGCATCACAATTAAAGTCCCCGCAGATAATCATGTCTTCATTAAAAAATCCGGAATCTTTATGAAGCTCATAATATCTGGTAATTTCTTTGGGATATTCAGGAGTTTTGTTCTTTTTATTTGGATTTGTCCAGATTCCCAAAAGATTAAAGGAATTGTTAACCCTAACTGGGATGAAGTATCTAAGTCCATTATCCTCCAAGTCAACTAACTCCATATCTACATTATCACGAGCAAAAATCCCCAAACCTTTGCTTTTATCTACTCCAACCCAAAAATGATTGGAAGCGAATTCCTTATATTCTTCATTTTTTGATTCTAATGGATTTCCACACTCTTGTATAACGTAGATATCTGCTTTTTCTTTCATAATTTCATTAAACAATTTATGAAATTTACCATTGCAGTTCCAGGTTACGATTTTCATATAAATACTATAAATAATGTTACTAATATATTTTAATTGAAAGGTGAAAATGACCTAAAAGGAGATTTCATTTAATCTCTTTTATCAGTTCCTTCAATTCATGAATCTCTTCTTTGAGCTCCTCATTTTCCTTGTGTAAGTTTTCAATCTCGCCTTTAATGTACTCGTCCTTGTTCAAAAGGCGGTCAGTCAAAAATGATGAGATGGCTGCAGTAATAGTTGAAAATACGAACACTCCAACGAAAAGCAGGACTATTGCGATTATCTTTTCGGAGAATGTCTGCGGTGTCACGTCACCGTATCCGACTGTCGTAAGTGTTACGATTACAAAGTAGAAGTCGTCAAAAGCACCATAACTTGGCCCGTAGAGATAAAGGAGTATTGTGAAAACTGCAATTATCAGGACGATTGTTGCAATAATCTTGTCGAGGTATGTTTTTTCAAAGAATCTTTGAAGTGAATTTGAAAATCTCTTGAAGAGCGCGAATATCCTGAGGAATCTAAGGACTCTCAGGTATCTCAAAATCCCTGCCTGCGGTATTATGATCGGAAGAAGGGTGTCGAACGGTATTGATGCAATCAGGTCTATCCAGTTGCTTGCACTTTTTAGAAAAATAGATTTCGGCCTTGAAAGGTAGAGTATATAGAACCATTGGGCGAGAAGAATGATACAGACGATAAAATCGAATCTTGTGATGAACACTGCGATTTCTGATGGAAGGGAAAATATCATTTCTATTGAAATCAGTACAATGTCCAGTATTGTAATGGCCTGTATGGCAATCCATATTGCATAGCGCTTGTTTACTTCGTTTCCAAAAAGCTTCAAGATTTCACCTATACAGTTACTTTGGATGTTGATTTTAATAAAAGTAACTAATCACTGCCCTCCTTCATATATGATTGGAAAGCATCATCATCTGCAAATTTCAGCTTTTACAATATCAGTGGTTATTAGCTTTATAAGATGAAAATCTCTTTTTTTAAAAACAGTTAAAATTAAAGCTCTTCAATAAAAAGGCTGTTGCCGCATTGCCAGGCAAATGCCTCCTGGCCCAGAATATCATTGTTTTCCCGGAACCATTCCTTAAATATCATTTCGGGTGATGCGGAATCTGCAAACAAGGTTATCAGCAGCTCATCAAAGGACCTTTTCCTATAATGGGCCTTTGCCTCTGTGATATAGAAGTTTTCAAAGCCGCTTTTGATGAATTCATCTGTCAAATCATCGAGTAAATCATCTATTTTTAGGGCAATCAGATTGTCGTTTTCATATCTGTACAATGGCAGGTGGAATACGTACTTCCTTCTTAATTCGATTTTATGACATATCATTTAAATCAATTTTAACTCCAATTTCAGAAAAGATTTCTTTAACCATATCTTCATGAGTCATATTTTTTTCTTTCAATTCCTTTTCAAGATTTTGCATGAATTCCATTTCATTAACAGTTAAATACGGGAATGTTGTTCTGATTATTGGTATTTCATTCATTTTAATGGCCTCTTTGTCAATTTAATATTGAATCTTGTATTATTTATATATTTCATCAGCAAAATTTCCCAATTAACTGATAGATGACGATATTTCGTAAATTCCAAATCATTCAGTTTTAAACTTGTCGGAATCAATAATGCTCCTTTATCACCGAGTTTTGGGAAATGATTCCCAAGATTAATAAGTTTTTTAAATGTTGAATTTGAAATCATGATCCTAGATTAGACTTTGATATTTATAAAGTAGGCAGTTATTTTTGACTTCAATTTTGTAAATCGAGACAATTTTTTCTTTAAATAATATAAATATGAATTTAAATAAGAATTTGCTTCATTAAATAGTTATTTTCTAAAATTATATGATTTAAAAATAAATTAATCATTTTAAGGATTACTGGCATGTCTACCTGCCATATTATCTTTTGACTGGTTAGTTAAAATAATTTGAATTATTAAAACTGCCTTGAAATCCCATCTGAACTAAACAGTCTCATAAATTTTCCGCAATATCTTCCCCAAGGTCTGTCAAGCGGTAAAGCCTTCCGCGTTTTGCCTCTTCATTTATGCATTCCGCAACGCCTGATTCCTTAAGCTCGCGCAAAACCTTGGAGATGTGGTTTCTCCTGATTCCGGTTTCTGATGCAATCTGTGTCGGCATCTTCACATCGTTTTGAAGTGACTTGACCGCCTTTGCCCTATAGGAGGATATATTTATATAAGCATATTTTTTTAATGTTTCATCATTAATAATAACACATCCTAATACTACTATATGCACAAGTATTATATAAATTTTAATATCGATCCAAAAAAAAGAGTTGTAAAAAAAGCGCAGGCTACTGTCTGAATTTCCTTGAATCAAGCTTCAGGTTCTTATATGCAAGATCCTTATCGGTTTCGCGCCATTCAAGATTCTCGTTTAAGGCCTTCTTTTTTAGGACCTCAAGGCTGTGGGATTTCAAGCCGGACCCGCGATAATGCCAGTAATCGCCGCTTTTATATACGTTGAGAAAGCCTGTCTGATTGTTCCTGTCCGCATCAAGTGACTTTTCGGCGAGGTCCTTATCCAGAACCCTCCATTTCAATCCGTAAAGGCTTACCAATACCTCAAGCTCCCTTAAGGTATTCGCCTTCAGGGACTTTTCCCCGAACTGGTATTCCCAGCTCATGTCATCCAGCTGGTAGACGTTCATGAATCCTGAAAATTTCATGGTTATAACTATATTTTCATTCAATATAAATTTTTCAATCTGAAAGCAATAATTGATTAAAACTTATTAAATTACTTCAAAAGATATCATTAATCCCAATTCACTGATTGAATAAATTTAAATACTTCAATGGACAGATTAGGTATTATGAGTAATCTAAAAAATAGTCAGGATGACTATGAATATCCCCAATATACAGATTACGTTTTTAAAAAGACGGTTCAGAAGTATGCCAATGGCGTTTTGAAATTTTTGAATATACCCTATAAAATCCAAAACATCATACCATGACTGATAATGGAATGTCAAAAAAACTCCCAACAGACGATGACATAAGCCGATTCTAATGAAAAAATTGCAATAACATACGTTTTAGACATATTAAGCGCAAACATGCTTGATAATAATGAAAAAAACAGACTGATGGAGAAAACCAAGATGTTAATAAATCCAAGAGACGAATACTACAAAAACCAAGGAATAAAAGAAGGAAAACTGGAAGGAATAAAAGAAGGAAAACTGGAAATTGCAATAAAACTATTAAACAGAGGAATGCCAATGAAAGAAATAACAAAACTGACAGGACTAAACGAAACACAAATACAAAATGCAAAGTAACTACTCTGCCAGCTCATCCATTACCTTTTCCATTTCACTCAGATCCATTTCCAGTTTTCTCATTGCATACATCTTGCCGTTGAGGGCGGTAATATACATCTTGTCGACGGTGAAATGGTTTTCAAGCAGAAAGTCGAATGTTTCAAGGGCATCATGGTAGCATTCAAGCTCATTCAATATCAGTCCCTTTTCAAGAAGCTGACCCTTTTCAAGTTTCACCGCACGCTTCAGGCTTTCGGCTGCAACGTCAAGTTGGAACTCATATTCACACAGGCCCTTGCCGTAGTATGCATAGTCATTGTTTAATGCTTTTGCCGATGCATTAAAATACATGAGTGCATCTTCAAACTCATTTAATTTAAGGTGTGTTGTAGCAATTTTATTGTACAGTTTAAAAAGAATTTTTTCCTTACCTATAGATGGGATAAGCAGTGCTTTTTTGTAATTCTTTAATGCCTTTTGGTATTCGCCCTCGGAAAAATACTCATCGGCAGCATAAATGTTCTTCTTCAATTTCGGAAATGCATCAATTTCCTCTTTGGACTTCTCCAAAAGGGTTTTATTGTATTTTTCATCCTCGAAATCCGAAGACACAACAACTGCACGCAGGTAATACCTCAATGATTTGACAAAATGCTTCTGGCAGAAAAGCGCACGGGACTTGCCAATCAGTGCCTCGCCGTATTCATCATCATAAAAGAGAACCTCATCAAAACATTCTATCGCCTTTTTGTATTCTTCACCTTCAAGAAATCCTGTGCCCTCATCGAGAATGTTTCTGATTTCGATTTCCTTTAGGATATGCCTGCTTAAAAATGCCTTGTTGAGATTGGATTCATCTATTCTTTCTTTGAACCTGTCGCTTTCATCCATCCAATCCGTAGAGACTCCCTCGATTTCAAATCTTACTCTACTTCCATTTCTTTCTACATTTACTTCTTGCGGAATCATTGTTAATATATTAAAATGTGATAAGATAAATAGGTTTTGATGCTATGGGAACGCTTTCACATTGTGAAATCGGTTCTAAAGCTTACTAAAAAAAAATATCCTATAATAAAAACAGTACTTTTAAACGGGAAAAGTATCTCCATCTAAAAAAAATTATTTTAAAATAAGAAAATACATTTGATTATATATGCGTAAAAAATTGCTTGACTTTTAAAAAAAATAAAAAAGATAACTAGATTTTGAAATCTAGTTACGTGTTTTAATTTTCATCATTATTCTTGTTTTTTCCTTAACCAGCAACTACCAAATATAGTTAAAACGGCAGCTAAAAGATATGCTATCGGATTACCAGTTTCCTTGAGGGTCACTGGAGGTTCAGGAGTAGGTTCTGGTTCTGGTACAGGTTCGGTTTTGTTGGTAACCTCTACGGTAGCGTTATCGTAATTGTTATCCAAATTGGTTTCATTAACGCTTGTGGTTACATTAGCATAGTTGGTAATCATTCCTTCGGTCAATACTTCACAGAGTATATCCAAAGTGACTGATTCGCCTTTTGCCAATTCGCCGATGTCCCATCTGCCAGTTGATGCATCGTAGGAACCTTTGGAAGCTGAGTAACTTATGAACCTTACGGAAGATGACAGTACGTCATAAGCCACAACATCTCTTGCTGGGCTTGGTCCATGGTTAACAACCTCAATAATCCAGTGCATTTGATCTCCCACGTAGTAGGCTTTTTTGTCTGATGATTTTTTGAGTTCTAAATCACAGATTTCGGAAGCTTCAGTGGTATTGTTAGCTTTGTTGTTGGTTTTATTTGAATCAGGAGTTGAAGTTTTAGCTTCAACAGGGTTTGTAATGTTTCCAACGCTCAATACCTCGGTTACTATTGTGAGGGTTGCACTTGCATCACCATCAAGTTTGCCGATTGTCCATATGTTAGTAGTCTTATCGTATGTGCCTTCAGTTGCAGTGTATCCGGTGAGTTTCAGGGAGCTTGGAATGTCCTCTAATACTTCAACGTCCAATGCTGCACTAGGACCGTGATTAATTACTATGATAGTCCATGTTAATTCTTCACCAACATAGGCCTTTTTGGAGCTTACGAGTTTGATGATTTCCAAATCACAAACAGGTTTCACTTCAGTAGTGTTGTTTGCCTTGTTGTTGGTTTTATTTGAATCAGGTGTTGTAGAGTTGACAACGACTATATTGGTTTTGATTCCTTCGCTTAGGACTTGGGTCAATAAGGTAATTGAAACAGGATTGCCGGCGTTCAAATCGCCAATTGTCCAAATCACGTTATTTCCGTCGAGTCTGCAATTTTTAGGAACTTCAACCAGTTTAACACCGTCAGGCAATGTGTCGACTGCAACGACATCGCGTGCGATGCTTGGGCCATTGTTCACTACGGTTATGGTCCATTCAACAAAATCGGTTACATTGACTTCTGTTGCATTAACCATTTTAGTAATCTCTAAATCACAAATCGGGTTAACATTAGTTGTATTGTTTGCTTTGTTGTTGGATTTGTTTGAATCCGGAGTTGTACTGTTTGCGGAAACGACGTTGGTTTTGATGCCTTCTGTTAAAACTTTTGTAATTAATTTAAGAGTTGCAGATGCATCCATTTCCATATCGCCGACTGTCCAGATGCCGTTTTCATAGTCTCCGACTGATGGGACGACATCAAGTAGTTCAATGCCTTCCGGCAGGAGCTCTTTTACAACAACATCTTTTGCAGTACTTGGGCCGTTGTTTTTAACGACAACAGTCCACTCGACAACATCATTTACATAAACTTCGGTTGCATTTACGAGCTTGGTGATTTCCAGGTCACATACAGGATAAACATCGGTTGTATTGTTAGCCCTGTTGTTTGATTCGTTTGAATCCGGAGTAGTACTGTTTACAATAACAATATTGGTCTTGTTTCCTTCGGTTAGGACTTGAGTCAATAATGTTAATGAAATTCTATCATATGCTGGTAAAATTCCAATAGTCCAAATTACAGTATTTCCTTCAAGCCTGCAATTTTCAGGAACTTCAACCAATTTAACACCGTCAGGCAATGTGTCTTTTGCAACTACATCGCATGCGGCGCTTGGGCCGTTGTTTTTGACAGTAATAGTCCATTCAACAATGTCGCTTACATTTACTTCAGATGCATTGACTAATTTGACGATTTCAAGATCACAGATTGGATTTGCAACGGTAGTGTTATTTGCCTTATTGTTGGATTCATTGGAATCCGGAGTTGTTGAATTTACGACAACTACGTTAGTCAAAGTACCATTAGTCAAGACTTTGGTTACCAAAATAAGAGAAACTGGAGAATCGATATCTAATTCGCCTATCTCCCAGATCCTGGATTTTTCATCAAAACTTCCCGCTGATGGCGCTGCACTGATGATCGCTAAACCATCCTGTAAAATCTCTCTTACAACAACATCCATAGCAAGTGATGGGCCTTTGTTAACGACAGTTACATTCCATTCAACAGTTTCATTGACGTTAACACTTGAAGCGTTTACCAATTTGGTGATAACCAAATCGCAAATAGGCTCAACAACTGTAGTATTGTTTGCTTCATTGTTGGATTCGTTTGAATCAGGAGTAGAGCTGTTCACTACAACAATGTTAGTTATGTTTCCTTCACGGGTTACTTTAGTGATTAATTCTAAAGCAGCCCTTTTATTTACATCCAAATCACCTACATTCCAGATAAGATACTTGCCGTCGAATGTGCATCCTTGAGGGACGCTGAATTCGAGGCCATCCGGAATGGTATCATATACAACAACGTTTTCTGCTTTGCTTGGACCGTGGTTTACAACCTCGATAGTCCAAACTACAGTATCGTTTACATAAACTTTAGCAGGGTTAACTGATTTTGTAATTTCCAAATCACAAATAGGTTTAACTTCAGTAGTATTGTTACCTGTCTTATTATCTGTTTCGTTTGATGAGGCATTGACAGTGTTTAAGATAGTGCCGTTGGTCAAAGCGGTGAATACCACAGTGAAGTTGGCGCTACCGCCGGCAGTCATATTGCCATCGTAAACGAAAACGTAATCAGATTCTTTAGACCATTTGCCTGTAGAATCAATGTAAGAATTATATTTTAACTCTTTTGGTTTGAAGATCTCTGTGACTTTAACGTCAGTTAAATCACAGTCGCCGGTATTGGTTACGACAATAAGGAACCTTACAGTATCATTGACGAATACGACATTATCCAATGTGATTTTTTGGACAGTCATATTAGGCCTGTAGACTGTAGTAGTATTGTTTCCTGTCTTGTTATCTGTTTTGTTTGAAGAGGCATTGACAGCGTTTAGGAAAGTGCCGTTGGTCAAAGCGGTGAATACCACAGTGAAGTTGGCGCTCTCACCAGCTGTTAAAGTGCCGTTGTAAACGTAAACATAATTACCGGTCATAGACCATTTTCCAGTAGGATCAATATAATCATTATAATCTAATTCGCCAGATTTAAATATTTCATAAACAGTGACATCAGTTAAATCACAATCTCCAGTATTAGTAACAACAATTAAGAATTTGACAGTATCATTAACGAATACGACTTTGTCAAGAGTGATTTTCTCAACAGTCATATTAGGTTTGTAAGGAACGTGAGTGTTTGTAATGGTATAATTTCCGAGAGTGCTGTTGGTTACAGTTGAATTATATTTATCAACTTCTATTTCAGCAACAGTGTAGACAATCTTTTTGCCGTCTTTGTAGACAGGAAGGTCTGTGAAATTGCCTTTCCAGTTGTTGGCCTGATTTAAAACAACACTATCGATAAGTTCAACACCATTATATAACTCGACAGTAATTTCATTAGGTCTCAATTTATCCTTATCATCACTGTCATTCCAGACTTTAGTAACGTTAACACTTGTGTACTCAACAATACGTGTGTTGGTAATAGTGTAATTAGACAAACTAGCGTTAGTTACAGTGGAATTATAGTACTCAACTGTTAACTCTTTAATAGTGTAAACAATTGCACTACCATTAGCATAAACAGGTAAATCATTGAAACTAGCAGTCCAAACATTACCAGTTCCGCTCAAAGTAACATTAGCAGTCTCATTACCATTAGCAAGTAACACGAAAGTCACATTTTGAGGTCTGAAACCATCATGATCATCACTATCATTCCAAACTTTAGTAACATTCACACTTGTGAACTCAACAATACGTGAGTTAGTAATAGTGTAATTAGACAAACTAGCATTGGTTACAGTGGAATTATAGTACTCAACTGTTAACTCTTTAATAGTGTAAACAATTGCACTACCATTAGCATAAACAGGTAAATCATTGAAACTAGCAGTCCAAACATTACCAGTTCCGCTCAAAGTAACATTAGCAGTCTCATTACCATTAGCAAGTAACACGAAAGTCACATTTTGAGGTCTGAAACCATCATGATCATCACTATCATTCCAAACTTTAGTAACATTCACACTTGTGAACTCAACAATACGTGAGTTAGTAATAGTGTAATTAGACAAACTAGCATTGGTTACAGTGGAATTATAGTACTCAACTGTTAACTCTTTAATAGTGTAAACAATTGCACTACCATTAGCATAAACAGGTAAATCATTGAAACTAGCAGTCCAAACATTACCAGTACCACTTAAAGTAACATTAGCAGTCTCATTACCATTAGCAAGTAACACAAAGGTAACATTTTGAGGTCTGAAACCATCATGATCATCACTATCATTCCAAACTTTAGTAACATTCACACTTGTGAACTCAACAATACGTGAGTTAGTAATAGTGTAATTAGACAAACTAGCATTGGTTACAGTGGAATTATAGTACTCAACTGTTAACTCTTTAATAGTGTAAACAATTGCACTACCATTAGCATAAACAGGTAAATCATTGAAACTAGCAGTCCAAACATTACCAGTACCGCTCAAAGTAACATTAGCAGTCTCATTACCATTAGCAAGTAACACAAAGGTAACATTTTGAGGTCTGAAACCATCATGATCATCACTATCATTCCAAACTTTAGTAACATTCACACTTGTGAACTCAACAATACGTGAGTTAGTAATAGTGTAATTAGACAAACTAGCATTGGTTACAGTGGAATTATAGTACTCAACTGTTAACTCTTTAATAGTGTAAACAATTGCACTACCATTAGCATAAACAGGTAAATCATTGAAACTAGCAGTCCAAACATTACCAGTACCGCTCAAAGTAACATTAGCAGTCTCATTACCATTAGCAAGTAACACAAAGGTAACATTTTGAGGTCTGAAACCATCATGATCATCACTATCATTCCAAACTTTAGTAACATTCACACTTGTGAACTCAACAATACGTGAGTTAGTAATAGTGTAATTAGACAAACTAGCATTGGTTACAGTGGAATTATAGTACTCAACTGTTAACTCTTTAATAGTGTAAACAATTGCACTACCATTAGCATAAACAGGTAAATCATTGAAACTAGCAGTCCAAACATTACCAGTACCGCTCAAAGTAACATTAGCAGTCTCATTACCATTAGCAAGTAACACAAAGGTAACATTTTGAGGTCTGAAACCATCATGATCATCACTATCATTCCAAACTTTAGTAACATTCACACTTGTGAACTCAACAATACGTGAGTTAGTAATAGTGTAATTAGACAAACTAGCATTGGTTACAGTGGAATTATAGTACTCAACTGTTAACTCTTTAATAGTGTAAACAATTGCACTACCATTAGCATAAACAGGTAAATCATTGAAACTAGCAGTCCAAACATTACCAGTTCCGCTCAAAGTAACATTAGCAGTCTCATTACCATTAGCAAGTAACACGAAAGTCACATTATCAGGTCTGAAACCATCATGATCATCACTATCATTCCAAACTTTAGTAACATTCACACTTGTGAACTCAACAATACGTGAGTTAGTAATAGTGTAATTAGACAAACTAGCATTGGTTACAGTGGAATTATAGTACTCAACTGTTAACTCTTTAATAGTGTAAACAATTGCACTACCATTAGCATAAACAGGTAAATCATTGAAACTAGCAGTCCAAACATTACCAGTACCACTTAAAGTAACATTAGCAGTCTCATTACCATTAGCAAGTAACACGAAAGTCACATTTTGAGGTCTGAAACCATCATGATCATCACTATCATTCCAAACTTTAGTAACATTCACACTTGTGAACTCAACAATACGTGAGTTAGTAATAGTGTAATTAGACAAGCTGCTGTTAGTTACAGTGGAATTATAGTACTCAACTGTTAACTCTTTAATAGTGTAAACAATTGCACTACCATTAGCATAAACAGGTAAATCATTGAAACTAGCAGTCCAAACATTACCAGCTCCACTTAAAGTAACATTAGCAGTCTCATTACCATTAGCAAGTAACACAAAGGTAACATTTTGAGGTCTGAAACCATCATGATCATCACTATCATTCCAAACTTTAGTAACATTCACACTTGTGAACTCAACAATACGTGAGTTAGTAATAGTGTAATTAGACAAACTAGCATTGGTTACAGTGGAATTATAGTACTCAACTGTTAACTCTTTAATAGTGTAAACAATTGCACTACCATTAGCATAAACAGGTAAATCATTGAAACTAGCAGTCCAAACATTACCAGTACCGCTCAAAGTAACATTAGCAGTCTCATTACCATTAGCAAGTAACACAAAGGTAACATTTTGAGGTCTGAAACCATCATGATCATCACTATCATTCCAAACTTTAGTAACATTCACACTTGTGAACTCAACAATACGTGAGTTAGTAATAGTGTAATTAGACAAACTAGCATTGGTTACAGTGGAATTATAGTACTCAACTGTTAACTCTTTAATAGTGTAAACAATTGCACTACCATTAGCATAAACAGGTAAATCATTGAAACTAGCAGTCCAAACATTACCAGTTCCGCTCAAAGTAACATTAGCAGTCTCATTACCATTAGCAAGTAACACGAAAGTCACATTATCAGGTCTGAAACCATCATGATCATCACTATCATTCCAAACTTTAGTAACATTCACACTTGTGAACTCAACAATACGTGAGTTAGTAATAGTGTAATTAGACAAACTAGCATTGGTTACAGTGGAATTATAGTACTCAACTGTTAACTCTTTAATAGTGTAAACAATTGCACTACCATTAGCATAAACAGGTAAATCATTGAAACTAGCAGTCCAAACATTACCAGTACCACTTAAAGTAACATTAGCAGTCTCATTACCATTAGCAAGTAACACGAAAGTCACATTTTGAGGTCTGAAACCATCATGATCATCACTATCATTCCAAACTTTAGTAACATTCACACTTGTGAACTCAACAATACGTGAGTTAGTAATAGTGTAATTAGACAAGCTGCTGTTAGTTACAGTGGAATTATAGTACTCAACTGTTAACTCTTTAATAGTGTAAACAATTGCACTACCATTAGCATAAACAGGTAAATCATTGAAACTAGCAGTCCAAACATTACCAGCTCCACTTAAAGTAACATTAGCAGTCTCATTACCATTAGCAAGTAACACGAAAGTCACATTATCAGGTCTGAAACCATCATGATCATCTGTCATCGTCCCAAACTTTAGTAACATTCACACTTGTGAACTCAACAATACGTGTGTTGGTAATAGTGTAATTAGACAAGCTGCTGTTGGTTACAGTGGAATTATAGTACTCAACTGTTAACTCTTTAATAGTGTAAACAATTGCACTACCATTAGCATAAACAGGTAAATCATTGAAACTAGCAGTCCAAACATTACCAGTTCCGCTCAAAGTAACATTAGCAGTCTCATTACCATTAGCAAGTAACACGAAAGTCACATTTTGAGGTCTGAAACCATCATGATCATCACTATCATTCCAAACTTTAGTAACGTTCACATTCTAGTGAAATTAACAATACGTGTGTTGGTAATAGTGTAATTAGACAAACTAGCTGTTGGTTACAGTGGAATTATAGTACTCAACTGTTAACTCTTTAATAGTGTAAACAATTGCACTACCATTAGCATAAACAGGTAAATCATTGAAACTAGCAGTCCAAACATTACCAGTTCCGCTCAAAGTAACATTAGCAGTCTCATTACCATTAGCAAGTAACACGAAAGTCACATTATCAGGTCTGAAACCATCATGATCATCACTATCATTCCAAACTTTAGTAACATTCACACTTGTGAACTCAACAATACGTGAGTTGGTAATAGTGTAATTAGACAAACTAGCATTGGTTACAGTGGAATTATAGTACTCAACTGTTAACTCTTTAATAGTGTAAACAATTGCACTACCATTAGCATAAACAGGTAAATCATTGAAACTAGCAGTCCAAACATTACCAGTACCACTTAAAGTAACATTAGCAGTCTCATTACCATTAGCAAGTAACACGAAAGTCACATTATCAGGTCTGAAACCATCATGATCATCACTATCATCGTCCAAACTTTAGTAACATTCACACTTGTGAACTCAACAATACGTGAGTTAGGTAATAGTGTAATTAGACAAGCTGCTGTTGGTTACAGTGGAATTATAGTACTCAACTGTTAACTCTTTAATAGTGTAAACAATTGCACTACCATTAGCATAAACAGGTAAATCATTGAAACTAGCAGTCCAAACATTACCAGTTCCGCTCAAAGTAACATTAGCAGTCTCATTACCATTAGCAAGTAACACGAAAGTCACATTTTGAGGTCTGAAACCATCATGATCATCACTATCATTCCAAACTTTAGTAACGTTAATTCTAGTGAAATTAACAATACGTGTGTTGGTAATAGTGTAATTAGACAAGCTGCTGTTGGTTACAGTGGAATTATAGTACTCAACTGTTAACTCTTTAATAGTGTAAACAATTGCACTACCATTAGCATAAACAGGTAAATCATTGAAACTAGCAGTCCAAACATTACCAGTTCCGCTCAAAGTAACATTAGCAGTCTCATTACCATTAGCAAGTAACACGAAAGTCACATTATCAGGTCTGAAACCATCATGATCATCACTATCATTCCAAACTTTAGTAACATTCACACTTGTGAACTCAACAATACGTGAGTTGGTAATAGTGTAATTAGACAAACTAGCATTGGTTACAGTGGAATTATAGTACTCAACTGTTAACTCTTTAATAGTGTAAACAATTGCACTACCATTAGCATAAACAGGTAAATCATTGAAACTAGCAGTCCAAACATTACCAGTACCACTTAAAGTAACATTAGCAGTCTCATTACCATTAGCAAGTAACACGAAAGTCACATTATCAGGTCTGAAACCATCATGATCATCACTATCATTCCAAACTTTAGTAACATTCACACTTGTGAACTCAACAATACGTGAGTTAGTAATAGTGTAATTAGACAAGCTGCTGTTGGTTACAGTGGAATTATAGTACTCAACTGTTAACTCTTTAATAGTGTAAACAATTGCACTACCATTAGCATAAACAGGTAAATCATTGAAACTAGCAGTCCAAACATTACCAGTTCCGCTCAAAGTAACATTAGCAGTCTCATTACCATTAGCAAGTAACACGAAAGTCACATTATCAGGTCTGAAACCATCATGATCATCACTATCATTCCAAACTTTAGTAACATTCACACTTGTGAACTCAACAATACGTGAGTTGGTAATAGTGTAATTAGACAAACTAGCATTGGTTACAGTGGAATTATAGTACTCAACTGTTAACTCTTTAATAGTGTAAACAATTGCACTACCATTAGCATAAACAGGTAAATCATTGAAACTAGCAGTCCAAACATTACCAGTTCCGCTCAAAGTAACATTAGCAGTCTCATTACCATTAGCAAGTAACACGAAAGTCACATTATCAGGTCTGAAACCATCATGATCATCACTATCATTCCAAACTTTAGTAACATTCACACTTGTGAACTCAACAATACGTGTGTTGGTAATAGTGTAATTAGACAAGCTGCTGTTGGTTACAGTGGAATTATAGTACTCAACTGTTAACTCTTTAATAGTGTAAACAATTGCACTACCATTAGCATAAACAGGTAAATCATTGAAACTAGCAGTCCAAACATTACCAGTTCCGCTCAAAGTAACATTAGCAGTCTCATTACCATTAGCAAGTAACACGAAAGTCACATTTTGAGGTCTGAAACCATCATGATCATCACTATCATTCCAAACTTTAGTAACATTCACACTTGTGAACTCAACAATACGTGAGTTGGTAATAGTGTAATTAGACAAACTAGCATTGGTTACAGTGGAATTATAGTACTCAACTGTTAACTCTTTAATAGTGTAAACAATTGCACTACCATTAGCATAAACAGGTAAATCATTGAAACTAGCAGTCCAAACATTACCAGTTCCGCTCAAAGTAACATTAGCAGTCTCATTACCATTAGCAAGTAACACGAAAGTCACATTTTGAGGTCTGAAACCATCATGATCATCACTATCATTCCAAACTTTAGTAACATTCACACTTGTGAACTCAACAATACGTGAGTTGGTAATAGTGTAATTAGACAAACTAGCATTGGTTACAGTGGAATTATAGTACTCAACTGTTAACTCTTTAATAGTGTAAACAATTGCACTACCATTAGCATAAACAGGTAAATCATTGAAACTAGCAGTCCAAACATTACCAGTTCCGCTCAAAGTAACATTAGCAGTCTCATTACCATTAGCAAGTAACACGAAAGTCACATTATCAGGTCTGAAACCATCATGATCATCACTATCATTCCAAACTTTAGTAACGTTAATTCTAGTGAAATTAACAATACGTGTGTTGGTAATAGTGTAATTAGACAAGCTGCTGTTGGTTACAGTGGAATTATAGTACTCAACTGTTAACTCTTTAATAGTGTAAACAATTGCACTACCATTAGCATAAACAGGTAAATCATTGAAACTAGCAGTCCAAACATTACCAGTTCCGCTCAAAGTAACATTAGCAGTCTCATTACCATTAGCAAGTAACACAAAGGTAACATTTTGAGGTCTGAAACCATCATGATCATCACTATCATTCCAAACTTTAGTAACGTTAATTCTAGTGAAATTAACAATACGTGTGTTGGTAATAGTGTAATTAGACAAGCTGCTGTTGGTTACAGTGGAATTATAGTACTCAACTGTTAACTCTTTAATAGTGTAAACAATTGCACTACCATTAGCATAAACAGGTAAATCATTGAAACTAGCAGTCCAAACATTACCAGTTCCGCTTAAAGTAACATTAGCAGTCTCATTACCATTAGCAAGTAACACGAAAGTCACATTTTGAGGTCTGAAACCATCATGATCATTGTCATCGTCCCAAACTTTAGTAACATTCACACTTGTATACTCAACAATACGTGAGTTAGTAATAGTGTAATTAGACAAACTAGCGTTAGTTACAGTGGAATTATAGTACTCAACTGTTAACTCTTTAATAGTGTAAACAATTGCACTACCATTAGCATAAACAGGTAAATCATTGAAACTAGCAGTCCAAACATTACCAGCTCCACTTAAAGTAACATTAGCAGTCTCATTACCATTAGCAAGTAACACGAAAGTCACATTATCAGGTCTGAAACCATCATGATCATCACTATCATTCCAAACTTTAGTAACATTCACACTTGTGAACTCAACAATACGTGTGTTGGTAATAGTGTAATTAGACAAGCTGCTGTTGGTTACAGTGGAATTATAGTACTCAACTGTTAACTCTTTAATAGTGTAAACAATTGCACTACCATTAGCATAAACAGGTAAATCATTGAAACTAGCAGTCCAAACATTACCAGTTCCGCTCAAAGTAACATTAGCAGTCTCATTACCATTAGCAAGTAACACGAAAGTCACATTATCAGGTCTGAAACCATCATGATCATCACTATCATTCCAAACTTTAGTAACATTCACACTTGTGAACTCAACAATACGTGTGTTGGTAATAGTGTAATTAGACAAGCTGCTGTTGGTTACAGTGGAATTATAGTACTCAACTGTTAACTCTTTAATAGTGTAAACAATTGCACTACCATTAGCATAAACAGGTAAATCATTGAAACTAGCAGTCCAAACATTACCAGTTCCGCTCAAAGTAACATTAGCAGTCTCATTACCATTAGCAAGTAACACGAAAGTCACATTATCAGGTCTGAAACCATCATGATCATCACTATCATTCCAAACTTTAGTAACATTCACACTTGTGAACTCAACAATACGTGTGTTGGTAATAGTGTAATTAGACAAGCTGCTGTTGGTTACAGTGGAATTATAGTACTCAACTGTTAACTCTTTAATAGTGTAAACAATTGCACTACCATTAGCATAAACAGGTAAATCATTGAAACTAGCAGTCCAAACATTACCAGTTCCGCTCAAAGTAACATTAGCAGTCTCATTACCATTAGCAAGTAACACGAAAGTCACATTATCAGGTCTGAAACCATCATGATCATCACTATCATTCCAAACTTTAGTAACATTCACACTTGTGAACTCAACAATACGTGAGTTGGTAATAGTGTAATTAGACAAACTAGCATTGGTTACAGTGGAATTATAGTACTCAACTGTTAACTCTTTAATAGTGTAAACAATTGCACTACCATTAGCATAAACAGGTAAATCATTGAAACTAGCAGTCCAAACATTACCAGCTCCACTTAAAGTAACATTAGCAGTCTCATTACCATTAGCAAGTAACACGAAAGTCACATTTTGAGGTCTGAAACCATCATGATCATCACTATCATTCCAAACTTTAGTAACGTTAATTCTAGTGAAATTAACAATACGTGTGTTGGTAATAGTGTAATTAGACAAGCTGCTGTTGGTTACAGTGGAATTATAGTACTCAACTGTTAACTCTTTAATAGTGTAAACAATTGCACTACCATTAGCATAAACAGGTAAATCATTGAAACTAGCAGTCCAAACATTACCAGCTCCACTTAAAGTAACATTAGCAGTCTCATTACCATTAGCAAGTAACACGAAAGTCACATTTTGAGGTCTGAAACCATCATGATCATCACTATCATTCCAAACTTTAGTAACGTTAATTCTAGTGAAATTAACAATACGTGTGTTGGTAATAGTGTAATTAGACAAGCTGCTGTTGGTTACAGTGGAATTATAGTACTCAACTGTTAACTCTTTAATAGTGTAAACAATTGCACTACCATTAGCATAAACAGGTAAATCATTGAAACTAGCAGTCCAAACATTACCAGTTCCGCTCAAAGTAACATTAGCAGTCTCATTACCATTAGCAAGTAACACAAAGGTAACATTTTGAGGTCTGAAACCATCATGATTATTGTCATCGTCCCAAACTTTAGTAACATTCACACTTGTATACTCAACAATACGTGAGTTAGTAATAGTGTAATTAGACAAACTAGCGTTAGTTACAGTGGAATTATAGTACTCAACTGTTAACTCTTTAATAGTGTAAACAATTGCACTACCATTAGCATAAACAGGTAAATCATTGAAACTAGCAGTCCAAACATTACCAGCTCCACTTAAAGTAACATTAGCAGTTTCATTACCATTAGCAAGTAACACGAAAGTCACATTATCAGGTCTGAAACCATCATGATCATTGTCATCGTCCCAAACTTTAGTAACATTCACACTTGTATACTCAACAATACGTGAGTTAGTAATAGTGTAATTAGACAAACTAGCGTTAGTTACAGTGGAATTATAGTACTCAACTGTTAACTCTTTAATAGTGTAAACAATTGCACTACCATTAGCATAAACAGGTAAATTAGTGAAACTAGCGTTCCAAACATTACCAGTACCACTTAAAGTAACATTAGCAGTTTCATTACCATTAGCAAGTAACACAAAGGTCACGTTAGCAGGTCTGAAACCATCATGATCATTGTCATCGTCCCAAACTTTAGTAACATTCACACTGGTATAATTAACAACACGAGTGTTAGTAATAGTATAATTAGCAAGACTGCTGTTAGTTACAGTTTTATTATAATTAGCAACAGGCAATTCATCAACAGTATAAACAATCTCTGTACCGTCACTGTTAACAGTTGGTAAATCAGTGAAATTACCGGTCCAAACGTTACCGGTACCGTTTAATACCTTTCTGGCATATTCAATACCGTCAGCATATAACACAAAGGTTACGTTTTGAGGTCTGAAGCCATCATGATTATTGCTGTCATTCCAGATTTTAGTAACATTGATTGTTATCTTATTGTAGACAGTCACATTAGCACTGGAATTGGTCTCGTTGGTAATATTTGACTTGGCTGTCACATTATTTATCAAAGTACCGTTGGTTAATGTTCTAAACCAAATCGTAAATGTAGCATTTTCACCAATGCCCAAATCATTTAGATATGTGAAAACATCACCTGACTTGTTCCATAATGCCTTATCCGTGTGGTCAAAGTATTCCAATTCGGAACTGTTATAAATCTCGTTTACGGTTACATTTCCTAAGACACGATTACCTGTGTTGAATACAGTAATATTGAATGCAACAATGTCTTCTACATATAAGATTCCAGTACCATTCAATGAATCTTTTCCAACTGTCATGTTAGGATCATAATTGTCAACGACGACTATGATTGTTTCATTGCTGATTTCTGTATAATAGGTTGTTTCATTATACCATGCTTTGATAAGATATACTCCAACACCCAAATCAGAAACGTCAATTGAGATACTTCCATCAATGTCAGTTCTTGCAGAGCCGTTTCTAATAAATGCGCCGGTTTCATTATTATATATTTCATAGTATATAACCTGATTATCTTCCAAATCATCAATGTATATGTTGGTTCCGTTGAAATTTGAATATCCTAAAACAGGTATTAAATCTTCATTAGGTGTTGTCCTGTCCTCCAATACTCCGTTATGATAGAATGGGAATGTGATGTTTCTTATTGTTATAGCACTTTCACCATCACGGTTATGTATTGCATTTGCAATATTGTCTCCACCTATATGGCTGAATTTAACAATTTTTTCATCATCCACATCATATACAGTACCATTTTCAGGAGCTGCAAGAAGATAATAGGAATGTGCCTGGTTATCATAGAATCTTGAGTCATGTATGCTTAAGCCTGTTGTGTCTCCTACATAAATTGCTGAACCGTTAGTTGCAGTGTTGTTGTAGAAATCGGCCTGAACATCGACATTATTTGAACCGGTTATTAGGAAACCGCCTCCAATACCGTTACCGTCGGCTATATCTCCTAATGCATGATTGCTGATGAATGTTGAGTTTTCAACAGTTACCTCATAACCATTAATAACATCTGCAAAACCGCCTTTTGGAGCGGTATTGTTATATCCATAGATTTGGTCTAATTTCAAGGTTTCATAATCAGCGCATATTCCACCACCGTTTGATCCAGCATGGTTTGATGAAATATTGTTGTTGGTGAAATAAGTGATTTCATCTCCATCCTCACCTGATACATATGCCGCTCCACCACTTGTGTGGGCTTCATTAAATGTAAAGTTGTTGTTGGTGAAATTTGTATCTTGTCCGAATACGCTGGCTCCACCACCGAAGTTAGCATCATTATCGGATATTCTGTTGTCTGAAAATGTACAGTTATTTCCAATAACATAAATTCCACCACCGAAACTTGATGCTTCATTAGAAGATATTGTGTTATTTATAAAATCACATTCATGACCATTGACTGAAATTGCACCACCTGCACCCTGAGTTACATTGTTGTTTGTAAAAATGGAATTCTCAACAGTGACATTGTTTCCATGAACACTTGTTGAACCACCAGCATCTATAGCGGTGTTGTTTTTGGATGTAATGTTATCAAAATGAGCATTATCACCACTAACGTAGGCAGCACCGCCCTCAAAAGCGTTACAATTTGATATATCCACATTTTCAAAAGTACAATTGTGACCATTGACAAATAATCCACCACCATTTACTGTAGCATTATTATTGTCCAGGATACAATTCCTAACAGTATTGTTATCACCTTCAATATAAGATGAACCACCGTTTCTAGCTGTGTTATTTACAGAAGTTACATTTTTAAATGTGTTATCCTGTCCAATAACATAAACTGCCCCACCTTGTTCGGTAGCGTGACAGTTGGATAGAGATACATTTTCAATGGTACAGTTGTCACCTCCAATGTTCAATCCGCCACCACGTAAAGTAGCGTTGTTATTGTCCAGGTTACAATTTGAAACTGTAACGTTGTTTCCTCTGATAAATGTAGAACCTCCACGGTAAGCGGTATTGTTGTTTGAGTGGACATTATCTACCAAGATGTTGTCACCTACAATATCAAATCCGCCACCAAGACCAGAAGTGTCGTTTCTGCTTTCATTGAAGTTAGCTCTGTTGTTGTTCAACTCACCATTGAGTACTTTAACATTTGAACCGTTGATGAATGCGGATCCTCCACGTTCGGCGCTGTTTTTATCAGCAGTGATACCATTTATTGTGGTACCGTTGGATAATATGTAAAGACCTCCGCCCATGAGTCCTGCATGATTGTCGGATACGTTAATGTTGTTTACTGTACAATGGTCACCTGCAATGTTCAGACCACCACCACGCAAAGTAGCGTTGTTATTGGTCAGGTTACAGTTCTCAACAACAGTGTTGTCACCACGAATGAAAGTGGAACCTCCACGGTAAGCGGTATTGTTGTTGGAATGAGTATTGTTAATGTAACAGTCATTACCAACAATGTCCATACCACCACCAAGACCAGATGAATTAGGATTGCTTGCATTGAAACGAGCCTCATTCTTATTAAACTCACTGTCTAAAACATGCACACCAGTACCATTGATGAAAGCACCTCCACCACGCTCAGCACTGTTATTATCAGCAGTGACATTCTTAAATGTTGTTCCATCTGAAACTACATAAATACCACCACCCATAAGACCAGCATAATTGTTGGAAACCTCAACATTTGTAACATTACAGTTTTCACCAGCAATGTTCAAACCACCACCACGCAAAGTAGCGTTGTTATTGTCCAGCTTACAGTTCTCAACAACAGTGTTGTCACCACGAATGAAAGTGGATCCACCACGGTAAGCGGTATTGTTGTTGGAATGAGTATTGTTAATGTAACAGTCATTACCAACAATGTCCATACCACCACCAAGACCAGATGAATTAGGATTGCTTGCATTGAAACGAGCCTCATTCTTATTAAACTCACTGTCTAAAACATGCACACCAGTACCATTGATGAAAGCACCTCCACCACGCTCAGCAGTATTGTTATCAGCAGTGACATTTGTAAATACAATTCCATCGGAAATTACGTAAATACCACCACCCATAAGACCAGCATAATTGTTGGAAACCTCAACATTTGTAACTGTACAGTTTTCACCGGCAATGTTTAAACCACCGCCTCTAAGGGTAGCATTGTTACCGTCAAGTTTACAGTCAATTATTTTAGTGTTATTTCCACGAACGAATGTTGATCCTCCACGGTAAGCTGAGTTATTGAGTGAAGTAATATTTGTCATATTACATCCGTTACCGACAATATCTAATCCACCACCGATACCACTGTCTTCAGTACCGTTGTTGATTGCTTTATTGTTACTTAATGTACAATTATCAAGAATGATGTTGTTACCCCTAATGTAAGCTCCACCACCGTTTTTAGCTGTGTTGTTGTCAGCTGTGACGTTGGTAAATACTGTACCGTCAGCAACCACGTAGATACCTCCACCAAGACCTGAGTCTGTAGTGTTGTTGTCGAACGCATTGTTGTTGGATACATCAACATTGACGAATGTACAACCGTTACCGGCAATGTCCAATCCACCACCTCTTAATGTAGCGTTATTACCGTCGAAAGTGGAATCTCTCACAGATGTATTGTCACCACGAATGAATGCTGCACCACCAAGGGATGCATTGTTGTTATTTGCGGTTACATTGAGAAGTCTACAGTTGTCACCTAAAATGTCCAGTGCTCCACCGCGACCGGAAATTTCACTGCCGTTGTTAATAGCACTGTTATTGTTGAAGATGGAATCTTGTAAAAGGATATCATGACCTTCAATATAAGCGGAACCGCCTCTTGATGCATTGTTGTTCACTGATGTTACATTTATGAATTTGGCATCATTTCCTATAATCCAAATAGCACCACCATCGGTACCTGCACTGTTGTTGGATATATTACTGTCCTTAAAGGTACTGTTATGACAGAAAATCGCAAGACCTCCACCTTCATGGAAAGCAGTGTTGTTGAGGAAAGTACAATTTTCCACATTAGTATAATCCAATTGATAAAAGTCAACAGCTCCTCCCCTGTCGGCGGTGTTGTTGATACAGGTACAGTTGGTCATATTGATACTGTATATATCAAAGATGTGGATCGCTCCACCTTCGGACCTATTTTCATCACGATTTCCTTTAGCATTATTATTATTGAATGTACTATTAACGAATTTAAGATTTAATTTCATGGCAAGATCACTAACAACAGCTACATCCATTGCTCCACCATTACCATTGGCAGCAGTGTTATTTTCAAATGTGGAATCATAAACATTGAATGCTCCTCTTAATGCACCACCATAACCCCCTACATTCCTTTCAAATGTGGAATTTGTGATGTTCATTACTGAGTTACAACACCAGATAGCTCCCGCACCGAAGTCGATATCCTCCTGCCTATCAACTAAATTGATAATGGTATTTTCAACAAATGTTGAGTTGATAACTACCCAATCATGTCCGTAATAGTTATCAATTGCTCCACCACTTATATCAGCTGTATTGTTGATGAAGTTTGAATTGCTGATAGTACCTCTGTCAGCATTTGGGCTAATGTAGATGGCACCACCGTGACCATCTTTATCACCTTGATACAGGTCACCTGTAGTTCTGTTGTCAACATGATTTTTTGTGAAATTACAGTTATCTATGAGGAAATCATGTGAGCCATCATCAATGAAGATGCCTCCACCGTTATATGATGTGCCATTTACAAAATTACAGTTTGTAATTTCAACATCATGACAATTTCCTGCAAAGTAAACTGCACCACCATTACACTGTTCCGGATCATAGTTGTTTTGGAATAAAACATGGTTTTCTGTGAAGTTTGAATTGGAAATGATAATGTTACCACAACCGTTTCCAACACGAATAGCACCACCATTAGCGTCAGTTACCCGACCATTCCTGAAATCGATGTTTCCAAGGGTAACGCCATTAATATTCTGCTGAATATCGAATATCCTTGAAAGTCCCCCTGCATCCAAAACAGTGCCGTCTTGACCGATGATTGTAATAGGTTTATCGATTCGTATACCCTCATTTCCTATATCATTTGTATAAGTGACATCATTTAGAAGAATAACATCTCCAGCCTGTGCATTATTGATTGCAGTTTGAATATCTGAAAATCTGTTACCTGTTACTGCAGTAATTTCAAAGCTGCCATCTATAACAGTTGAAGTGCCATTGTTCGAATATGTAGCCCTATATGTATAGCTTCCTTCAGGAAGATGACCATAATTACATATGAATACTCCATTCTCATCGGTCACTCCACTGACTTCGTAAATTACGCCGCTTGAATCGCTGATTTGAACTGAAACGTTTTGATTAGAGCCTTGGACGATAGGCCATGTTGGAATATCATCTTTATTCCTATATGATGAACCGTCCCAGAACTTAAGGTTACTTGTCTGAGCATTTCCCCCAATAACATTAGAATAATCTGATTTAATAGTTAATTTTAAGGATAATACTCCCTCAGTAACCGTAAAACCGTTCTTATCCTTGAAAGTACAGTCAGAAATTTGACTGTTTGCATTATTGGAATAAATTGCATCACCATATTGCGCGGAATTACCCTCAAAATTACAATCATTTACTTTAACATCTGAAGCGTCAATATAAATTGCACCGCCATACGGATTCCATATACCTCTATTATTAGTAAAATTACAGCCATCTATATTAGTATTTGTAGCGGCAGAATTCACACTTATAGCTCCACCATATGGCCCCATAAAATTTTCAAAAGTACAATCTTCAATATTACAATTGGAATTTCGAATATCAACTGCTTTGCAATTCGCTTCTTGACTATCAAATGTATTTGTAAATTTTATGTTTTTTATAGTAATTCCACTAGCCTCTAATATGAATATATTCCCCGGTGCAATGATAGATGAAAAACTATCAGGATTACTGCTAGTTCCCCCACTAATTACAATATTAGGAATATTAATATTGATTCTATAATTCCAAGGTTCCCAATTATTAGTTGTAATTGATTTATTACCCAAATAAAGGGTATCTCCAGCTTGAACTTGTCCAGAATTCAAAAATTCTTGAAGGTCATTCAGAGTTGAACCAGTGAAATCAACATTAGCAGCTAAAATCTCATCATCGTTACTAACTTGTAGCTTATCCATCGCAGATTCACCCGACAGCGAATCCGACATGTCGTCACTCGTAGTCGTCAATGTCATATTATTCATTGTCGGATCTTGCGATGCATTAACTACTCCTACTAAAGATACGAACAAGAATAATATCAAAATAAATAGAATTGGTTTTTTCATTTCGATATTATCTCCTCCATTATGAACACAATTTTTTACTTACCCATATAATAAATCAAATTTATTATACCAATTTAATCAACTGATTAAATCATAAAAGAATGTAAAGTAATTATTACATTTTAATGAAAAATGTTTATAATTATTCGGTTTTTGTAAAAAAGTGTTTATATTCCTTTAAACGCCAAATTACAAAAAATTCTTTTACATTAAAACATTAAAGAAAAATAATATATAAAGTTTACAATTTAATTCAGGCCAAATAATTAATTAATTCATATAAAATTAAGATAAATACCGAATATTGTCTAAAAAAATAATAATCAAATTGAACAAAAAGATACATTTTTAAAAAAAATTAAATAATATTAAATGTGAAAATTAAGCGTTTTTCAGGCAGCAATACAAAAATAAACTGAAAATTAAAAAATTCAAATTTGAGGCAAAAGGGATATCAGCCCCTCTTAATGCATATAATAATACATGATAGCAACACTTTAAAAATAGTCGCATTATAATATATTATAATTCAATTTGATAAAGAAACTATTAAAAATTAATGAAATACGAATAATAAAAAGGTTTTAAGAATTCTCGATTTTAGATTTAAACGGCTTAAACTGATTATTTAACATCACTCTTCAAATATCTAAAAATCGCAAAAAGTAATACGCTAATTTTTAACCGACATAAATAAACTTCATTGAAAACGATTGCTTCTTCTTGCTTTAAACAATTAATATTTTTGAATGCCTAAAATAACGAAGTTGTAAATATATTACTTTTTTTTAGTTCTGAATTAGGCAATATATACAAGATTTAATAAAAAAAATAAGTTGAAGAGAAGTTATAATTCTCCTCTTTGGCGACGTTCTTCCAATAATTTAAGACCTAATTCGCCCAGTTTGTATTTTTGAATCTTACCGCTTGTTGTAAGCGGGAACTCATCAACGAAAAACACATATTTAGGCACCTTATACCTTGCAATGGATCCTATGCAGAAGTCACGGATATCCTGTTCGGTTACATCATCAAAGCCGTCTTCCTTGATTATGAATGCGCCGACGATTTCACCGTATTTCTCATCAGGTATTCCTCCGACCTGAACGTCCTGCACGCATTCGTGGGTAAAGAGGAACTCTTCAATCTCACGAGGATAGATGTTTTCACCGCCTCTGATAATCATGTCCTTGATACGTCCGACGATTGAGTAGTATCCATCCTCATCGACTGTCGCAAGGTCTCCTGAGTGGAGCCATCCGTCAGGCTCAATAGCTTCGGCGGTCTTTTCAGGCATGTTGTAATATCCTTTCATGACATTGAAACCTCTACACATTATCTCACCGGTTACGCCAGGCCCTACCTCTTCACCGGTTTCAGGGTCAATGATCTTAACGTCGATATGAGGGAACTTGCGCCCTACGGTGTTGATCTTTTTCTCGAATGAATCGGCGGCATTGGTTTGTGTAAAACCAGGACCCGCTTCGGTAAGCCCGTATACGCTTGTGATTTCCTTCATGTTCATCTTTTCGATTGCATCCTTCATGGTTTCGACAGGACATGTTGAACCTGCCATGATTCCGGTACGAAGTGAGCTCATGTCAAACATCTCAAACATAGGATGGTTCATCATGCCGATAAACATTGTAGGAACACCATAGATGGATGTGCACTTTTCCTTCTGGATTGATGAAATGGCCAGAAGAGGGTCATATTCCTCTAAAACGACCATTGTTGAACCGTGAGTAATGACTGCCATAACCCCTAAAACTGTACCGAAACAATGGAAAAGAGGAACCTGCAGGAGCAGCCTGTCCTTTTCTGTATAGTTCATGTTTTCCCCGATGTAGTATCCGTCGTTTACGATGTTACGTGAAGTGAGCATTACCCCTTTAGGGAAACCTTCTGTTCCTGAGGTGTACTGCATGTTGATGACATCATTCTGGGTGACTGAGTCCTTTATCTTTTGATATTCCTCTTCGTCATAGCTCATACCCAGCAATAATAATTCATTGGTATTGTACATTCCGCGGTGCTTTTCCTGGCCTACATGGAAGATGTATTTTAGATTTGGGAACTTTTCAGCTACAAGATGGCCTCTTGCACAGGTTTTGAGTTCTGGCACAAGCTCGTTTATGATGTCGAAATAGCTTGTGTCCCTAAATCCGTCAGTCATTGCCAGCGCTTTCATGTCAGACTGTCCGACGACATATTCCAGTTCATGTGACTGGTAAGCTGTGTTGACTGTCACTATTGCAGCACCGATTTTTGCAACTGCAAACATGTATGTGAGCCATTCGGGAACATTTTTAGCCCATATTCCCACATGGTCTCCTTTTTTGATTCCTAAAGCCAGCATTCCTTTTGCCAGATTGTCAACTCTTTCGTTGAATTCTTTATAGGTAAATCTTAAGTTTCTGTCCGGATAAACGATAAATTCATGATCAGGTTGTCTTTCAACCACTGTTTCAAAGAACTTCCCTAATGGGAGTTCGGTAAATAATTCACTCATTGGAAAACCTCCATTTTTTCAGTTTCTGCATTTTCAAGACCAATAAAACATTTGTGCAAACCCAACAGCAAACCGCGCAAATCCAATCCAAGAGTGAAAAATCTAAACGCATCATTACTTCTTTCCTGTTGTTTTATAACTCTTTCAAACATTTTATCAAGTCCTCTCTATCATATTGTTCTAGTATGGAGTGTATAGCACTGCAAGTATCTTTGCCTTGTCTTCACCGGTTGCGTGAAGGTGGTGCGGTACTACTGAATCGTAAAAGATTGTGTCGCCTTCTCCAATAGTGTATGTTTCATTTCCATAGATTACTTCAATTTGCCCTTCTAATACATAAATGAATTCTTCACCTTCGTGGGAAGATAATTCCTTTTCTCCTTCTTCATATTCAATGTCAATTAAGAACGGGTCTATGTTTCTGTCGATTTTTCCTGCTCCTAAGGAGTGGAATTCAAGGTTTGTTGCGTTTGTCACATCTTCCCTTCCAGAGAAATAAAGGGAGTTTTCGGTTTTTCCGCCTCTAGTAACGACAGGCCCGAGTTCAGGGGTGTCATCCAGGAATGTGCCTAAGCGCACGCCAAGAGCCCTTGCCATTTTTGTCAGTGGTGTGAGTGATGGAATTACTTCACCTGCTTCCATAGCTTTTAAAACCTCAAGCTTTACGCCACTTCTCTCGGCAAGTTCTTCGATGCTAATATTCTGTCTTTCTCTAATGTCTTTGATTTTTTTTGCAAAGTCTTCATTTGTCATATATTTCACTCATTTTTGGATTTTTTTACTTAAAAGATTTAAGTATATATAACTATATTCAAAAAGATATTTAAAAGTATCTTGAAATTAAACAAAATTCCAATTTCAAATCAAAAAATAAACAAAAAAGGAATAATCCTATATAAATGGAACAAATCATTTTTTAAGAAGCTCATCAATCTTTTCATGAAGCTTCTGGTTTTCGATATTGGCCAGTTCCAATCGTCCGTTAATGTCTGCAAGCTCATTTTCAAGCTTATCCACTTTTTCAGACAATTCTGCAAGGCCGTCTTCAACATCAGAATCGATATTCAATATCTTATCCGTGAAATATGATGAAATCGCACCTGTAAATGTTGAGAATATGAAGATTCCCAATATAAGAAGCACAAGGGAAATGAATTTTGAAAACTGGGTATTCGGAGTGATATCCCCATATCCGACTGTTGTCAATGTGGAAAGGACAAACCATAGGCTTTCGAATATATTCAAGCCAGGATCCAGGAAATACAATGTAAATGTGAAAATGATTACTACAAAGATAATCCACCTTAAAAGAATATCCATCTTGGTATTTTCAAAAAACAGGTTCAAGTTGGAGAAGTATTTTCCAAACGTTTTGGAGTACCTGAATAAGTCGAAAAGCCTTGTCAGCAATAAAAACCTTAATAATATGAAAACCGGCAAAACCAATTCAAATGGAACGGAAGCTATAAAATCAAGGATATGTTTTTTGATAAATCGCTTTTTGTTTTTTGCCTGGTAGAATTTATAAAATATGTTGAAAAGCAGAATAATACAGACAAATACGTCAAATACGGTTATGAAACTTATCAGATGAATTGAAACATTGGAAAACAGTGAAATAACTATCAATATGAGATCTGAAAGAATTAAAAAGTCCATAATCGTATATAAAAAGCTTCTAACCTTGAGACTTAATGCCATAGTTTACCTCATATAAATTATTTAATAAAAGTGGATAATAAGATTTTAGGTTTTATGAATAACTTTAAAAATTCATGAGGCCAAAATATCAATCAGGTGAAACATGCAAAAGAAAACAAAAATAGCTATAGTCGTTTTACTGCTTTTGGTTATAGGCGGTTTTGCTTTGTATGAATTTACAAACCAGATAGAAATCACCTACAAATCATGCGATGAAAATGACTTGGGAAGCGTTGAAAAGATCATATACGGAAACGAAAGCTCAAACCACACAATAGCTTTGATTACAGGAATACATCCCAGGGAAACATTGTCAATAGAGCCCGAAATCAAGGCCGCAAAAGAGTTTGTAAAAAGAAATGATGACGTTAAGGTCATACACTATCAAGTAAACGTGACAAAGGATCCTGAAGATTACCAGAACGGGCGTGCCAACGGCGAAAGCCTTGTTCATGACTATGTAAACCCTGACGTTACAGCTTCAGATGCCGACTGCGTAATAATAAGCCATTCCCACATCCCGGAATACGGTGAGGGATACTATCTGGCAACCCCTGAAATGGACAATGCATCAGTAAAGATTGCCAAAACAATTAACAAAACCGGAGAGTTCGGATACTATCCAGTGACAGGAAATGAAACATACAAGTCAACTTCAGCAGTGCTTGTCTCAAAGCCTATTGCCCAGGCGGGATATCCTACATTCGTATATGAGATTCCGGAAGACATAACTGACTTTGAGGCGACTCTCAAGACAATGAAGCTATTTGAACTGATGGTTAGATACACATGAGGTGTTAAGATGAAACTAGAAGAATATTTGGATTATGTTAAAAGCTGTAAAAGGATTGTTGGCGGTTCCAAGGAACATGAGTTCATGACTGAAAAGCTTAATGAGGCATTAGTCATTACCCATAAAATCAACTGTGAGTATCACACTCCTGAAGAGATTCAGGAACTATTCGCCGAACTTACAAACACCCAAATAAACCCTACATTGAGAGTGATGCCTCCCTTCAACACTGATTTCGGCAAGAATATCCATATCGGCGAAAACGTGTTCATAAATTCAGGCTGCAAGATGCAGGATCAGGGTGGAATCTACATAGGAAATGACGTGTTAATCGGCCATAATGCCTGTCTTTTGACATTGAATCATGCTTTTGAACCTAGCAAAAGAGTTGATATGTACCCTAAACCCATACATATTGAGGATAAGGCATGGTTAGGTTCCAATGTTACAGTATTGCCCGGCGTTACAATCGGTGAGGGAGCAGTAATAGCTGCAGGAGCCGTTGTGACAAAAGACGTCAGCCCCAATAGTGTTGTCGGCGGCATTCCCGCAAAACTTATTAAAAAAATTGATGACGAATAAAAGTCATACTTTATATTAGATTAAAGACATAGATATGAATAATTTAAAGGGACTGTTATTATGTTAAGTATTAATCAATGTTACTTAGATTTCGTGGAAAAAATCTTGAAGGAAGGAAAGGAAACTTATAAGGACTCAAATCACCATTTGGTTGAAAGTTTAGGGAATTTCTATATAATCGACGACCCTATGGATTTGAAATTCAGGGCAAAGTATCAAAACTACACAACAGAAATGATGCTTGACGACATCAAATCCGGAAAGTTCGACATTGAAGGATGCCCAATCAAAAGCGATGCGCTATACCAATATGTGCAATCCGTAGAAGACCCTGATATCATAAACAACACCCAAGGATTTGTCTACACTTACCCTAACCGTATCTTCGCACATTTTGACATTAATCAATTTGAAAGCATGAAAAAAAGAATCCTGACCGCTACCGGTTCAAACCGTGCTGTAGCAGTTACAATCAATCCAATCGAAGATGCTGAAGAAGAAGATATTCCATGCCTTCAATTCCTCCAATGCCTTGTGCGTGACAATGAATTGACAATCCACTGTATTTTCAGAAGCAATGACATTTTCGGAGCATTTTACTCAAACATGTTTTTCATTGCCTACTTGGGTCTTAAAATGAAAGAGGAAGTCAACAAGGAAATCGTCGGTGAAAAATTGAACTTCGGTGGAGTGCATTATCACTCAACATCCGGACATATCTATAATACTGACTTAAAAGCAGCCCGTAAATTAATAAAAGCAAATAAATAAGGTTTTTTTAAACCTTATTATATTACCCTGATTTTATTTGTAACAGAATCCTTTGCAAAAGAGGTAATTATATCGTGATAGCCTCTGATTAAACTGTCATCTGCCACCACTATAAATGTTGCGATTCCGTTACTGTTTGTCTTGACGACATATGTGTTGCCGTTGAACTTGATTGTGACATCCTTGTTTCTCAAGACATCACCCCTGATTTTGGCGTTGACCAGCTTTATGGAAAATGTTGCATTGGTTCCCTTCACCACATTCAAATCGCTGGTTTCGATAATATGGTTGACTGTAACCATATTTGAAACTGTAAAGCCTTTATAAACTGCAGAAATTTCGTATTTTCCAGGATTCAAACTGATTTTCAAGGATGCGTATCCGTAGCTGTCGCTGTACCTGTAATAGGTCTGGCCGTTTACATGGAACTCCACTTTTGCATTTGAAACAGTATTTCCAAGGTTGTCCATGACTCTGACTGTATAGGAGTCTCCAGATCCGAAATACATTTCCAAATCGGCATTTTCACTGATTCTTGGAACAATTTTGACGTTATGTTCCAAGACTTCTCCGGTTACGGTATTTGTCACCATAAAGAGATAAGTGCCGGAATCCAGTTTGATGCTGTGGCTTGCCCTTCCGACTGATGAGTCAGTAGTGTATGTATATATCTGGCCGGAAACTGTAATTGTAACCTGCTTATTCAAAAGCTTTGCACCGTTTGAATTCAGGAAATAGACAAAATAGTTGGCGTTATAGGTATACTGATCTGCGTATGGGCTGATTGTTGATAGTACATTGATGGTTTTTGACGCTTCAGATTCCAGGTACTTACCTCCGCCGGGACAGCTTATGTCAATCTTATAGCTTCCAAGGTTCAGATTGGCCAATGAAACTGTCGCAACACCATTTGCATTGGTCTTGACCCTTTTTGTAATTCCGTTTACTGTAAAGTCAACGTTCTTATTGGAAATAGGCTTTTTGGCCTTGTCGACCAATGTGATTGAATAGGAGTTTGAACTACCATAATATTTCTTCATGTTGCTTGCTTTGATGTAAGTCTGCAGATAGTCTATTGTAAAGGAATCTGTCACATTGCTGCATTTGAATTCAGACGGATTCATATAGGCCATGACATTGTACTTTCCATAGTAGCAGTTGTTCATCTCCAGAACTCCCCTGCCGTCTACAACATCGCACTGATAGTTATGTTTATTGATGATGAAATATGCTGTTCCATCAACGTTTCTGGTTAATATGACATTTATTCTCGCATCCAAGACATTAGTCTTGATATTCAAAAACATTTCATCCTTAATTTGAGTAACATTCACCTTGATTTTTGAAGTTGGGCTTGTATAGCCGCTCTGGCTGAATTTTGCAGTAATCGCCTTTTCGCCTACGGTTGTGAATATATGGGCAAGTTCACAGTATCCATCGACTACATTGCAGGTAACTGTCTCATCTTCAACCGTGAAAGTGACTTTTCCTGTTTTGACCGGATTTCCATAAGAATCTTTCACATTTGCTGATATCAGCCATGGTGTATCTCCCTCATTTACGGATAATGTAATCTTTGGGACTATCTTATTGAGGATTGTGAACGCCTTGATGCATGCAACCTGTGATGCATATGTGTGAGTTGAATATGACCATGTCAAATCATATAGGTCCTTCCAGGTTTTGCCGTCATAGCTGATGTAGGATATGCCTTCTTTATAGAGCTGTTTGTTAAGTGAAACTTCTTCTGAAATCGGAACGCCCGCTTCATTGTCAACGGTTATCTTAAATACGACTTCAAAAACATCACCCTTATTTATCTGGATGAACTTATTAAGTTCTATTGTAGAATAGCTTGAAGGGGATTTTCCTGACTGGGTGAGAACCTTTTGGCCATTGACATATATGTATACGATCCAGTCGGTTGCCTTTTGGAAATATGTTGAAACGGCAGTAAGGTATT